>DATEOX010000773.1:0-8234 GCA_035273585.1 Thermoanaerobaculia bacterium | reverse complement strand
ATCGCGGAGTGGCCGATCGTCTTCAATGACATCCACCTCAACCGCCTGCGCGTGCTGAACGAGAACGGCGCGGTGCTCGCGGAGTCGATGGCCGTCTTCGAGCACGGCCGCTGGCAGCCGCTGGTAGGCGTCGGCTGCGTGCCGGGGAAGATCATCGTGGAGGTGATCAACCACTGCAACGGCCTCGCCGACCGGCGGGAGATCATCCCGGCGAATGACCCGGCGAATCCGCTGGACATCTGCCCGGACAAGGGGTGCGCCTGCCCGCTGACCGGATCGCCGGCCGGCGGCGCGCATCACGCTGGCGCGCCGGTGAACGTCGGCTCGGGCAACGTGAGCGTGACCATCCCCCTCTTCACCATCGCCCAGACGCCTACCTCGCTCTCGATGTCCCTGGCCTATCACAGCTCGCTGCCCGGCAACCCGCGGCTGATCCCGACGCCGATGGGCAGCGGCTGGACGCATTCGTTCAATCAGGTGCTGCGGCGCATCGATCCGGCCGGCACCTACCTCGTGCGCTCCACCGCGGACGGCGACGAGCACGTCTACACGCGGGTCCCGGACACGAACAGATGGGTGGCGAGCGGACCGGCGGAGGTGCGCGGCAGCGTGACCCTCAGCGGCTCGCAGCTGCTGCAGAAGGACCTCGACGGTACCGTGACCGCGTTCGACGCGGCGAGCGGCGTGTGGCTCTCCACGACCGATCGCTGGGGGAATGCGATCACCGGCACGTACGGCGGCGGCCAGCTGACGGCCATCACCGATTCGGTCGGGCGGCAGGTGCAGCTCGCGTACACGGCCGGCCTCCTCACCCAGATCACGCTCCCCTCCGGACTCACCGCGTGGCGCTTCGGCTACGCGGGCGGCGAGCTGACCGAGATCTTCGATCCGATGCACACCGGCGCGGTGGCGTGGCGCACCTTCACCTACCAGGCGGACACGCGTGGCACCTTGCGCCTGCTCACCTCGATGCGCGATGAGGCGGGGAAGATCCTGGAAGGGCACGCGTACGATGGCCGGGAGCGCGGCATCAGCTCCTTCAGCGAAGGCAACCGCAACCTGGTCAGCATCCAGTACGACGCCGGCGGCATCCCCGACCGTACCGTCGTGACTACCGCCATCGACGGCACCGCGAGTCAGATGGCGACGTTCAGCATGGCCCGCCAGGGCGGCCGCTACGTCCCGACGCAGGTCAACGGCGTCTGCGCCTCATGCGGCGGCGGCAGCGACACGCAGTCGTACACCTACGACGGCTCCAATCACGTCAAGACGCAGACGGACGGCAACGGCCACGTCACCACCTTCGATTACGACGCCAACGGCAACATGACCAGCCGCGTCGAGGCGTTCGGCACGCCGCGCCAGCGGACCACGGCCTACGAGTACGGCTATGCCCCGCTGCCGACGTTCCTCACCCGCATGATCATCAGCTCCGCCGGCAAGCCGGGCGCGCAGAAGGTCACGACCGCGGCGTGGACGAACAACGAGACGACCCTCACCATCTCCGAGTCGGGCTATCTCCGTCCGGGCGACGCCTCGCCGACCGTCTACACGAGCATCTCCACCTTCGACGCGCGCCATCGCCTCATCAGCGCCGACGGCCCGCGCACCGACGTAGCGGACGTCTCGGCGCGCATTTACTACCCGGACAACGACGCGGTGATGAACCGCCGCGGACGGGTCCAGCAGACGACGGACGCCGTCGGCCTCGTCCGGATCTTCGACAACTACGACGTCTACGGGTCGCCGCTCCTGGAGCTCGATCCGAACGGCGTCCAGCGGGTCGTCCAGACCGACGCCCGCGGGCGGCTCTCGACCGACATGCTGAAGGCGGTGGCGGGGGACGCGCGCGAGACGGCCGACTACACGAGCTCCTTCACCTTCGACGGCCGCGACCGGATGGTGAAGCAGACCAGGCCTCGCGGCAACGCGGTGGTCCTGGTCTACGAGGACGGGACGAACCGCCGCGTGGACACGATCGTCGTCGATGATGCCGGACGGCAGCAGGAGCGGCGGCACATCACCTACAACCTAATCGGCGATGCGGTGTCGATCGAGAACCAGCAGTGCGCCTCGCCGGCGGCGGCCTGCGCCGCGTGGGTCACGAAGTACAGCGAGCAGACCACGTACGACGCGAACAACCGCGTCTCCCGCGTCACGCGCGCCGACGGCTCGTACGTCGAGTACACGTACGACGGCGAGGGGCTCACGCGGACGGTGAAGGACGAGAACCACGCCACGTCGAACACGACCTACGCCTACGACGAGCTCGATCGACTCCGAACCGCGTTGCAGACGCTCGGCTCCGGCACGGCGGTGACGACGTTCGGCTACGACGTGCAGGACAACCTCGTGTCGATGACCGACCCCAACGGCAACGTCACCACCTTCGCCTACGATGACTTCAAGCGGATCCAGTCCGAGAGCGGCGGCGTCCGCGGCACCATGACCTACGGCTACGACGCTGGCAACAACCAGGTGACCGCCACCGATGGGAACGGGGCGACCACCACCCGCACCTTCGACGCCGCGAACCGTCCGCGGTCGGCCGTGTCGACTGGCAATGGCGCAACCGAGTCGCTCACCTGGACCTACGACAGCCCGACGGCCGGCAACTACGGCAAGGGGCGGCTGGCCGGCATCACCGACCCCACCGGCTCGATGACCTACGTCTACGAGCGGCGCGGATTGGTTCGTTCCGAGGGACACACGATCCAGGGGAACAGCTACACGATCGGGTTCGGCTACGACGCGAACGGCAACCGCAGCGCGATCACCTATCCGTCCGGCCGCGTGGTCAACTACACGTTCGACTTCGCCGACCGGGCGCTCTCCGCAGCCTCCGGGACGACGACCTACGTCGGCAGCGCCTCCTACCTGCCGTTCGGGCCGGAGACGTCGCTCTCCTTCGGCAACGGCACGCAGCGGACGATGACCTACGACCAGCGCTACCGGCCGGTGGAGAACAAGCTCACCGGGGCGGGCGGGATGATCGCCGACTACGGCTACACGCTGGACCCGGCCGGTAACATCACGGCCATCCGCGACCTCGTCGATCCGCGCTTCGACCGGACCTTCGGCTACGACGATCTGTACCGCCTGACCACCGCCAACAGCGGGCAGGCGCTGTGGGGGACGGGCAGCTTCACCTACGACGCCATGGGCAACATGTTGACCATGTCCCTCGGCACGTCGCGCGTCTCCGCGTTCAATTACGCCGGCACGCTGCCGAAGCTGAGCAGCGCAACGGAGAACGGCACGACGCGCGCCGTGCAGTACGACGCCGCCGGCAACGAGGCGGCGGTCGGCGCCTCGACCTTCGCCTACACGCCGCGCAACTTCCTCGGCGCCGCGGACGGGCTGAGCTACGCGTACGACTACCGCGGACTGCGCACCGTCACCACCGTGACCAGCGCCCTCGGCACGCTCACCGGCACGGTCGTCCTCGCCGCCGGCGGCACGCCGGTGGCCGGCGCCACGGTGACGATCGACGGCACGCTGAACTCCACCGTCACCGACGCGAACGGCAACTTCTCGCTGAACCAGACCTCCGGGACGTGGAGCGTCACGGCGGTGAAGAGCGGCTTCACGCCCGAGACCTCCACCGCCTTCAGTCTCGGCGCCGGCGCGACGGTCTCCGTCGGCACGCTGAAGCTCTCCGTCGCGCCCTCCACCATCAGCGGCCTCGTCACCAGCTCCCTCGGCTTTCCGCTGGGCGGCGCGTCGGTCGCCATCGGCACCACGAACACCGCGGCCGAGGCGAACGGCGCGTTCAGCGTGAACATCGCGGCTGGGACGTACAGCGCGACCATCACCGCGCCCGGGCACCAGCCGCAGACGACCGCCAGCTTCACCACCACGCCCGGACAGCAGCTCTCGCTCGGGACCATCGTCCTGACTGCCAATCCGGCGACCATCAGCGGCACGGTCGTCAGCTCGACAGGCGGCCCGGTGGCCGGCGCGACGGTCACCGCCAGCGGCAACTCGCTGGCCAAGCTGAGCCGCGCGAATGCGGCAGTCACCCTCTCCACGACCACCAACGCCACGGGCAACTTCACCCTCTCGCTCACGGCCGGCACCTACACGCTGACCATCGAGAAGGCGGGCTTCGCTACGACCACCAGCCCGGCGGTCAGCGTCGGTCCGGGGGCGACGTACGCCACCGGGACGCTCACCGTCGATCCGCTCGGCACCATCACCGGCGCGGTCATCTCCGACTCCACCGGCGCGCCGGTGGCGAATGCGCTCGTCGCGGTCGTCGGGAGCCTGAACACCACGAACACCGACGCCACGGGGCACTTCACGATCCAGCAGCCGCCGGGCTCGTACGCCATCAAGATCACTGCGACCGGATTCGCCGAGGTGACCACGCCGTTCTTCGTGCTGGGAGCGGGAGCGACAAATGATGTGGGGACGCTGCGGCTGCCGCCGGTGGCCTTGTCCGTGTACGTCGGCTACGCGGATGACCTGCGGCCGAGCTCCAACTTCCCGACGCCGTGGTTCGGATCGCCGAATGTGGTCTACATCGGCACGCCGTCGCCTGTCGACGCGGGGGCGGTGCGGCTGGACAACAACACCGACGCGCCGATGAACGTCGACGGCGTGACCGTCGATCTCGGCCGCCCCGGGCCGACGTTCAACCTCTGGGGCAGCTTCGTCGTGCCGGCGCACGGCACCGTGATCCTGACTCAGACGCAGCAATTCAACTTCGACACGAGCGACTTCCCGATCACGCCGTGCGGCGTCCCGCCGCTGGCGAACGACGGCCGCGTGCCGCGGGTCACCGTCACCATGGGCGGCGCGCCGACAACGTACTTCGATACGGGCCACATCCTCGACACGGGCGGCTTCGACCTCGCGTGCAGCGGCAACGAGTCGCTGCAGTGGCGCCTCATCGGGACGACCGGCATCAACGCCAACGGCGACTTCCTCCTCTCACCCCCGACCGGCACCGCCACGCTCGGCTCGGCGTACACGGTCACGGCCACGGCCACCGACGCGAACGGCCAGCCGCTGCGCAACGCCACCGTCACCTTCACCGTCGTCCAGGGGCCGAACCTCGGCCGCACCGGGACCGGAGTGACGGACGTCGACGGCAAGGCCACCTTCAGCTACACCGGCACCACCGCCGGCACCGACACCATCCAGGCCAAGATCACGAACGCCTCCGGCGGCGCGCTGACCTCCAACCCAGTGTCCGTCACCTGGCCGGCGTTCTCCAACCTCGAGGTCTTCGTCGGCTACGCGGATGACCTCCGCGCGGCGCCGTCGTTCCCCAGCCCGTGGCGCGGCTCGCCGAACACGATCTTCATCGGCAGCGGCTCGCCGTACGACGCGGGGGCGGTGCGCCTGGACAACGAGAGCGACCTGCCGCTGCTCATCGACAAGGTCGTGGTGGACATGAACCGCCCCGGCCCCGTCTTCAACCTGTGGGGGAGCTTCACCATCCCGCCCCACAACTCGGCCATCCTCACCCAGCGGACGCAGTACGACTTCGACACGAGCGAGTTCCCCATCGTCCCCTGCCACGGCACGATCTCGCCGACCGAGCGGCGCATCCCGAAAGTCACGGTCACGATCGGCGGCCAGTCGGCGAGCTATCTCGATACGTCACATACGCTCGACACGTTCGGCTACGACCTGGCGGACTGCCCGCCGGGCACGAACGAGTCGCTGCAGTGGCGGCCGACCGGCTCGACCACGACGCAGATCAGCGGCCGCCTGACTCTGTTGCCGCTGACCGCCACCACCATCGTGGGCGGGACGTACACCGCCACGGCGGTCGTCACCGACGCCGCGGGCGAGGCGCTGCCGGGGCAGCCGATCGACTTCCGCGTCGTGGCCGGCCCGAACAGCGGCCGCACCGCGCGGGTGATCTCCAACGCCTCGGGCATGGCCACCTTCAGCTACAGCAGCACGGTCATCGGCATCGATACAGTCCGGGCCTCGGTCACGAACGTGACGGGCGGCGTGCTGCCGTCGAACGACGTGACATCGTCGTGGGTGGCCACCGCCTCGGTCGCGCTCGCGCCGGCATCGGCCAGCGCCACCACCGGGTCGGTGCAGAACCTCACCGCCACGGTGACGGACGGCGGCGGCGCGCCGCTGCGCAACCTCACCGTCACGTTCCGCATCACCGCCGGTCCGAACGCCGGCAAGACGGCGCAGGGCATCACGAACGCCACCGGCAACGCGATCTTCACCTGGTCCAGCTCCGTCGACGGCACCGACTCGATCGTGGCCTCCGTCGTCGGCGCGGGCGGCAACACCATCCTCTCCAACCAGTCGCTGGTGACGTGGGGCTCGCCGCTCGCGGTGACGCTCGCGCCGCTCTCGACCACGCTGCCGGTCGGCGCCTCGTACACCGCCACCGCCACCGTCACGCGCGGCGGCGCGGCGGCGTCCGCGGCCCCGGTGCAGTTCACCGTCGTCTCCGGCCCGAACGCGGGCAGGACATCATCCTCGACGACGAACGGCGCCGGCCAGGCTTCCTTCACCTACAGCGGCACGGCCCTCGGCACCGACATCGTGCAGGCGGTCTCCGGCAGCGCGACGTCGAATCAGGTGCTCGCCAAGTGGACGAATATCCCGACCACGCTCGTTTACACCGGACCGCTGTCGGCCGAGTACAACGATCCGTTCGTCCTCACCGCGCGCCTGACCGAGTCGTTCTCCGGCGCCGCCATCGCGGGGCAGCCGGTCGTCTTCACCCTCGGATCGCAGACCGCGACCGGCATCACGAACGGCAGCGGCGTCGCCGCGGTGACGATCACCCCGTCCGGCACGCCGGGCGCGACGCCGCTCTCGCTCGTCTTCGCCGCGAGCGGCGCGTACACCGCCTCGTCGGCGAGTGCGTTCGTCTCGGTCGTGCGCGACGAGACGGCCATCCGCTACCTCGGCAGGCCGGTGGTGGCCAACTCCGTGACGCAGACCGTTTCGGCGCTGCTCACCGATCCGGACGGCGGCGCGCCGCTGGCCGGCAAGGCCATCACCTTCACCATCGGCTCCATCACCGCGACGGCCACCACCGGCGCGGACGGCATCGCCACGGCGACCATCACCGTGCCGGCCTCGCTCGGCACCGGCTCGATCCGGATGAACATCGAGTTCGCCGGCGACGTCTTCTACGTGCCGGCGTCGACCAGCGCGCCGGTCATCCTCTTCGCGCCGTCGTCATTCGTGATCTGGGGCGGCAACGCCACGGCGCCGCGCGTCGGGCAGCGCGTCAACTTCTGGGGCTCGCAGTGGGAGAGCCAGGTCACGGGCGGCGACTACGACACGAACGCCGGCTTCAAGGGCTTCGCCACGCTCGCCGCGCCGCCGCTGGCCCAGATCTGTCAGCCGACCGCGCGATCGAGCGGCACCCCGCGCCTCGACGACCGCTGCTGGACGTCGAAGCCGGGCGACTCCAGGCCGCCCGAGCAGCTCGACGCCTACATCGGCATCATCATCTCCAACTCCATCGCCCGGCAGGGGAGCACGATCTACGGCAACATCGCGGCCACGGTCGTCGTCCGCGTGGAGCCGGGCTACGGCGATGATCCGGGCAAGGCCGGCTTCGGCACGATCGTGGGCGTCTACGACGACGGCGCGCATCTCTTCACCGCGCAACCGCCGGCGGCGGCCGACGCCTACTTCTTCCGCCATGTGACCCACCCGCGGCAGACGCCGGTGACGCAGCTCGCGTCGCTGGTCGTCGATCACTTCCCGATCGCGGCCTGGCAGGAGCTGGCCGCCGTGACCAGTTCCGTCAGCTACGTCGATGCCTTGCGCCCGGTGCCGCTGACCGTCGCCGCCGGCAGCCGCCGCTACTCGTTCTACTCGCCGGACTCGCAGCTCCTGGCCGAGTCGGCGCTGGCCACCGGCGGAGGCGCGCCGGCCATCGGCTACGAGTACATCTGGTTCAACGGCCACCCCGTGGCGCAGGTCGACGTCGGCATCGCCACGCACTGGACGTTCACCGACCACCTCGGCACCCCGCTGCTGCAGACCGACGCCTCCGGCGCGATCTGGTGGCGCGCGGAGTACGAGCCGTTCGGCGCCGTGTTCGCCCTGCGCAGCCCCGATCAGCATCAGCCGCTGCGCTTCCCCGGCCAGGAGGCCGAGCAGCTCAACCTCGGCGCGAACGGCGTCACGGAGCGGGAGTACAACATCACGCGCTGGTATCGCGCGGCGTGGGGGCGGTATACGCAGGCGGATCCGATGGGGCTGCAGGAGACCGAGACCACGCTCTA
>DATEOX010000772.1:0-9683 GCA_035273585.1 Thermoanaerobaculia bacterium | reverse complement strand
GATCTCCCGCGCGGCGGCGGCGGCATCCGCGCCGTCCACTTTGCGGCCGCCGCTCTTCTCCGGCGGCAGCTCGAGCTTCACGAT
Source organism: Thermoanaerobaculia bacterium (assembly GCA_035273585.1). GTDB lineage: Bacteria > Acidobacteriota > Thermoanaerobaculia > Gp7-AA8 > Gp7-AA8 > JAFAVZ01. The sequence goes on along the minus strand of DATEOX010000772.1, from coordinate 9,599 downwards.
GCGCACCCGCGCGTTGAGGATGTCGGAATCATTCAGGCCGAGGTCGGCGATCGTCTTCGCATCGATGGCGATCTTCTTCGCCGCCATGATCCCTTTCAGCGATGCGTAGCGCGGCTCGTTGAGCCCCTTCTGCGCGGTGATCACCGCCGGCGTCGACGCCTCGATCACTTCCTCGGCGCCTTCGATCTCGCGGTGCGCGGTCAGCTTGCCGTCGCCCATCTCGAGATGCGTCACGACGTTGACCTGCGGATAGCCGAGGAGCTCGGCGACCATCGGGCCGACGAGGGAGTTGTCCGTACCCACGCCCTGCTTGCCGAAGAAGACCACGTCGTGCGGGAGTGACTTGATGGCCGCGGCCAGGACCTTGGCGATGCCCAGCGAGTCGGCGTCGTTGCTGTCGCCTTTCACGTGCAGCGCCTTCGTCGCGCCGCGGGCCAGGCACTCGCGCAGCGCCTGTGCGGCGCGCTCCGGGCCGAAGGTCACGACCGTGACGTCGCCGCCTTTTGCTTCCTTGAGGCGGATCGCTTCCTCGAGCGCGAACTCGTCATACGGCGAGACGATGAACTTGAGGCCGGTCTCGTCGATGTGGCGGCCGTCGGCCGCAATCTTGATGCGCGATTCCGTGTCCGGAACCTGGCTGATGCACACAACGGAGTTCAAGGGAGGTCCTCCAGGCAGTTGTCGGCAGGAGCGCCGGAAAGCGCGCGCATCGTACTGAAATGAGTGGGAGCCCGCAAGGTACGAAGAGCCCTCAGCGCGCGGTGCGCTTCCGCGTTTTTGCCGCCTTCACCGCGGCGTTGTGGCGCGAGGCGGCGCTGCGTTTCTTCGAGGCCGTCTTCGCCTGCCGCGAGAGGGCCTTTTTCGATGCCGCAGAGCGACCTTCGTGCTTCAAAGCAGTCCGCGTGGCGCGGGACCGTTTCGCGGACGGCTCGTGATGCGACTTCGCCTGCTCCAGGTCGTGCTCGGCCTGTTTGCGCCTGCCGGCCGAGGCGCGGCCTTTGGGCGGGGGCGGGAGCTTCACGCCGGCGCGGCGGGCCTTCGACAGGCCGATGGCGATGGCCTGCTTCGTGGAGCGCGCGCCGTGCTTGCCGTGGCGAATGTGCTCGATCTCCTCGTGCACGAACTCGCCGGCCTGCGTGGACGGGGCCTTCCCTTCGCGCTTGTCCTGCCTCGCCTTGCGGATGGTCTCTTTTTCCGGCATGTCTCAGCGCTTCTTTCCGACCGCTTTCGCCATCTTCTTCGCGGCCTTTTTGAGCGGCCCTTTCGTCTTGCGCCGCAGGGCGACGAGGGCGGTGACGGCGGTGGTGATCGTGGCGATGGCGATGCCCACGACCTGCTCCTTGTCCTCCGGCTCCAGCTTGTTCCAATACGAGAGCAGGCGGGTCATCCTGGTCTCGGCGGTTTCCTCGGCGGCAGCCAGCTTCTTCGCCACGCCGTCGATGGCCTTGATGGTCGCGTCGCGCAGGAGAGGCTCGAACATCGTTGCTTTCATGCATCGCTGCGCCTGCAAGGTGCAAACCACGGCACGGCCTCTGCAATGTCAGAAAACTCAGCGTTTTCAGCCACTCATCACGACGTCAACGGAGGAAGGCCATGCCATTCGTGAATCGGCCGCACGAGATCGACGGCAACCATCAGAACGGGCGAGGACGGATGTTCCGCGGGCTGCCGGATTTCAAGCGCACGCCGAGGAACGGCAACGGCGGGGGTCGCCAGCAGCGACCCGCCCCGCCCGAGGCCACGAGCGCGGAGAACTTCTATTACATCAAGCAGATGAACTCCAAGACGCCGATGGTCATCGTGATGAACGACGGCGAGGAGATCCGCGGCTGCATCGAGTGGTACGACCGCAACTGCCTCAAGGTGAACCGGGAGGGGGCACCGAACCTCCTCATCCAGAAGCACTGGATCAAGTACCTCTTCAAGCAGGAAGAGGAAAACGTGTCATCCTGAGCCGCGAAGACGGCGAAGGATCTCCTGGCAAGTACGAGGAGATCCTTCGCTTCGCTCAGGATGACACCTGTGAAGCCGCTGGCCATCACCCTCGGAGATCCAGCAGGCATCGGCGCCGAGGTCGTTCTCGCGGCGTTGCGCGGGCTCGATGTGCCGGTGCGCGTCTTCGGGAGCCGCGCGCTCGCCTCACCGCCTTCTGAGGTTTCCTTCGTCGACGTCGGCGGTGAAGGCGCGGTGCGATACGGCACGATCGACGCGGAGTACGGCCGCATCGCCCTCGCCTCCATCGACGCCGCCCTGCACGCCATCGAAAAAGGCGAGTGCTCGGCGCTGGTCACGGCGCCCATCCACAAGCAGTCCATCGCCGCCGCCGGCGCGACGTTTCCGGGCCACACCGAGTTGCTCGCCGAGCGCGCCGGGCTTCGGCGCTACGGCTACGACTACGCGATGTACTTCGACTCGCCGTCGATCCGCACCGTGCTTCTCACCGTGCACATGCCGCTGCGCGAGGCGCTCGATGCCGTCGACGCCGACACCATCGCCGCCCTGGCAAAACTGACCGCCCGCGACTACACGAAGCTGCACGGCAGGCGGCCGCGCATCGGCGTGGCGGCGATCAACCCGCACGCGGGGGAGGGAGGGCGGTTCGGGCGGGAGGAGGAGGAGATCGCGCGCGGGGTGGCGCGGGCGGGCGACGGCATCAGCGGGCCGCATCCGGCCGACACCCTCTTCCTCGCGGCGCGGGAGGGCAAGTACGATGTGGTCATGGCCATGTACCACGACCAGGGGCTGATCCCGGTCAAGACCCTCGAGTTCGACCGCTCGGTCAACATCACCCTCGGGCTCCCCTACCTGCGCGTCTCCGTCGATCACGGCACGGCCTTCGACATCGCCGGCCGCGGCCTGGCCAATCCCGCGCCGATGCGCTACGCCATCGAGTTCGCCGCGCGCCACGCCGAAGGATGGACGCGATGAACCGCTGGATGGTACGCATCGCCGGCATCCTCATGATCCTCATGTTCCTGCTGATGTTCTTCTTCCTTCAGAGACAGCTCGAGCAACTGCAGCGGGAGCGGGGCATGGCCACGACCACCGCGACCTCCCGGACGTGAGCATGGCGCGCATCCTCCTCACCAACGACGACGGCATCTACAGCGAGGGCATCCGCAAGCTGGCCGAGGCGCTGAAGCCGCTGGCGGAGGTGATCGTCGTCGCGCCCGACCGCGAGCAGAGCGCCGCCTCGCACGCGCTCACCCTCAACCGCCCGCTGCGCCTCCTGCAACTCCAGGAGAACGAGTGGATCGTCGACGGCACGCCGTCGGACTGCGTCAACCTGGCGGTCCTGAAGCTGATGAAGACCCACCGCCCGGACCTCGTCGTCTCCGGCATCAACTTCGGACCGAATCTCGGCGACGACGTCACCTACTCCGGCACCATCTCCGCGGCCTTCGAGGGCGCGCTGCTGAACATCCCCTCCCTCGCCTTCTCCGCGCTCGTTGGCAAGGGCTTCTCCTTCGACCGCTGCGCGGCGTGGGCGGCGCGGCTCGTGGCCTGGGCGCTGGAGCATCAGCGCGACCCGCGCATCGTTCTCAACGTCAACTTCCCGGTGCAGGAGTTCGCCGGCGTGAAGGTGGCGAAGCTCGGGCAGCGGATCTACTCCGAGGGGGTCATCGAGCGGCTCGATCCGCGAGGCCGAAAGTACTACTGGATCGGCGGCGAGCCGCCGACGTGGCACCCAGGCGAAGAGACGGACTTCGAGGCGGTGCAGAACGGATATGTGGCCATCACGCCGCTGCATCTCGACCTGACCCATCACCAGTCGATCCCACGCCTCAAGCCGCTCGAGGAGATCCTTGGCAACGTCGCGCGCTGACGAGCGGGAGCTCACGCATCAACGGGCGCTGATGGTCGAGCGCCACGTCGCCGCGCGCGGCGTGCGCGACGAGCGCGTGCTGCAGGCCATGCGCGAGGTGCCGCGGCACCTCTTCGTGCCTTCCGTCGTCGCGGCGAAGGCCTACGGCCCCGGCGCGCTCCCCATCGGCGCGAAGCAGACCATTTCCCAGCCCTACATCGTGGCCCGGATGATCGAGCTGCTGGACCTGAAGGGGAGCGAGAAGGTGCTGGAGATTGGCACGGGAACGGGATACCAAGCGGTGGTTCTGTCGAAACTGTGCGCGAAAGTGTTTTCCATCGAGCGGATCAACGAGCTGGCGCTGCGCGCCGCGGAGCTGATCCGCGAGCTGAAGATCTACAACGCCACGGTGAAGGTCTTCGACGGGACGTACGGCTGGTCGGACCAGGCGCCGTTCGACCGGATCATCGTCGCCGCCGCGGCGCCGGCCGTCCCGGAGCCGCTCGTGCAGCAGCTCTCGCGCACGGGCAAGCTCGTGGTGCCCATCGGGCCGGAAGGCAACCAGCGCCTGGCCCGCGTGACGCGCGTCGGCACGCGGACGCAGATCGAGGACTGCGGCAGCGCGGAGTTCGTCCCGCTGGTCGGCAAGTTCGGCTGGAAGGAGTAGCCGTGCGATGAGGGTGCGCCCTCTGCTCATCCTCACCGCGATCGTCTCCTCGCTCCTCGGCGCGGTGGTGGTCTACCTGGTGATGACCGTCCCGAACGACCTCGCCGCGGACGCGCTGCTCAAGCAGGCGAAGAAGGATCTCGCGGACGGCAAGTCGGCCAGGGCGCGCGAGTCGCTGTCCACCATCATCCAGCAGTACCCGCGCACGGACGGCGCCGCGGCGGCGACCGTGGCGCTGGTGAGCATCGCCGAGCAGGAGCAGGGGAAGATGGCGAAGGACCTGGCCGCGCTGCGCCGCGACTTCGATGCGCAGAAGCAGCAGCTCGCCGCCGTGCAGCAGCAGACCACGCAGTTGGCAAACGCGCCGCCGAAGGTGATCACCGTCCAGGCGCCCGCCCCGAAGCCGGCAGCGAAGAAGAAGGCGCCGCCGAAACGCCGCCGCCGCCGCTGAACAGTGTCATTCTGAGCCGCATAGACGGCGAAGAATCCGTACCGATCTTGCGCGGCGCCTGAAGGGACGGATCCTTCGCCGTCTTCGCGGCTCAGGATGACAGCGGGCGTGTACAATCGCGCGACATGAAAGAGCAGCGGCACATCCGGATCCACGGGAAGGTCCAGGGCGTCGGCTACCGCTTCTTCGCCACCCGCGTCGCGCGCCGCGCGGGGCTCAAGGGCTGGATCCAGAACATGCGCGACGGCACGGTCGAGGCGCTCGTCGAGGGGGAGAAGAAGGCGATCGACGACTGGCTCGAGGAGCTGAAGGAAGGGCCACGCTACGCCGAGGTCACGAAGATCGACCAGGAGACGAAGGAGTTCTCGGGACGCCTCCCGGACTTCGACGTGAAGTTTTGATCGTGAGCAGCGAACAACTGAAAGAGTGGATCCGCGACGTCCCGGACTTCCCCAAGCCGGGCATCGTCTTCAAGGACATCACGCCGCTGCTGCGCGACGCCGCGGCGCTGGAGCGGACGATGGAGTGGCTGGCCGCGCCGTTCCAGGGGAAGGGCGTGACGAGCGTGGCCGGCATCGAGTCGCGCGGCTTCATCTTCGGCAGTTGCGTGGCGCGCCTCCTCGGCGCCGGCTTCGTCCCCATCCGCAAGCCGGGCAAGCTCCCCTGGACGCGGCGCCGCAACGAGTACGTCCTCGAGTACGGAACCGACGCGCTGGAGATCCATGATGATGCCCTGGCGCCTGGCGACCGGGTGGTGATCATCGACGACGTGCTGGCCACCGGCGGCACCGCCTGCGCCGCGGCCGACCTCGTACGCGGCTTCGACGCGGAGCTGGTCGGCATCGGCGTGCTCATCGAGCTGGAGTTCCTCGAGCCGCGGCGGAAGCTCGAGGGGGTGACGGTGCACTCGCTGATCAAGTACTGACGCCTCGAGAACCCTCGCCCCGCTCGCGGGGAGAGGGTGGCGCGAAGGCCGGGTGAGGGGCGACCCCTCATCCGCCTTCGGCACCTTCTCCCCGCCGCGCGGGGAGAAGGCTCTCGTGGCAAGACCTCGTATGTACGACCTCATCGTCATCGGCTCCGGTCCGGCGGGGGAGAAGGGGGCGGCGCAGGCCGCCTATTTCGGCAAGCGCGTCGCGCTGATCGAGCGCGAGGCGGTTCTCGGCGGCGCGTCGACCAACACCGGCACGATCCCGTCCAAGACCCTCCGCGAGTCGGCGCTCCACCTCTCCGGCTTCCGCCAGCGCGGCTTCCGCGACGCCGTCGAGCTGACCATGAAGACCGACATCACCGTGGCCGACTTCATGTACCGCAAGCAGGTGGTGGTCGAGCGGGAGCGGGCGAGGATCGAGGACAACCTCTTCCGCCATCACATCGAGCGCTACCCCGGCACGGCGCGCTTCCTCTCCCCGAACACCATCGAAGTGACGGGCGGCGGCGGGCGCCAGGTGCTGGAGGCGGACGTCATCCTGATCGCCACCGGCTCCTCGCCGCACAGGCCGCCGGAGGTGCCGTTCGACGACGAGTGCATCTGCGACAGCGACACGATTCTGCGCATGACCTCGATGCCGAAGTCGCTGGCCGTCGTCGGCGCGGGGGTGATCGGCTGCGAGTACGCCTCGATCTTCGCCGCGCTCGGCGTCGACGTGCACCTCATCGACGGCCGGACCACGCTCCTGGCGAACATCGATCGGGAGATCGTGCGCGTGCTGCTGGGCGACATGCAGCAGCGCCTCGGCGTCACGCTGCACCTCGGCGTCGACGTCGACCTCATCGAGCAGTACGGCAACCAGGTCGCGCTCACGCTGAAGGACGGCAGCGCGTTCGTCACCGACAAGGTCCTCTACGCCGCCGGACGCTCCAGCAACACGGCGGAGCTCAACCTCGACGCAGCCGGCGTGGCTACCGGCAAACGGGGCGTCATCCTCGTCGACGACTCCTTCCGCACGAACGTGCCGCACATCTACGCCGCGGGCGACGTGATCGGCTTCCCCGCCCTCGCCTCGACGTCGATGGAGCAGGCGCGGGTGGCCATGGTCCAGGCGTTTCACCTCGAATACAAGCAGCGCCTCGGCACGATGCTGCCGTACGCCGTCTACACCATCCCCGAGCTCGCCGCGGTGGGGATGACGGAGGAGGAGGCGCGGCAGGCCGGCATCCACTACGGGACAGGCCGAGGCAGCTTTCGCAACAACGCGCGGGGGCAGATCATCGGCGACACGAAGGGGCTGATCAAGATCGTCTTCGACAAGCCGACGCTGAAGATCCTCGGCGTGCACATCGTCGGCGAGAACGCCTCCGAGCTGCTGCACATCGGCATGACGGCCATGCATTTCGGAGGTACGATCAATGCATTCATCGACTGCGTCTTCAACTTCCCGACCCTCGGCGAGGCGTATAAATATGCCGCGTACGACGGACTCGGCAGCCTGGCGCTGAAGCCCAAGACCATGCCCGGAGAGGAGCACTCATGAAGCAGATCGCGGAGCTGATCGAAGGCCGACCCCTGGTCCATGCCGATCCGAACGAGAACGTCCGCCAGGTCGCGCGCCGGATGTCGGACCGCAACATCGGCGCCGTGGCCGTGCTCGACTCCGGCAAGCTGGTCGGCGTCTTCTCCGAGCGCGACATCATGACCCGCGTCGTAGCCCAGGGCCTCGACGCCGACACGACGTCCGTGGCCGAGGTGATGACGCGCGAGATCGTGGTGGCCGACCGCGACGAAGACGTGAACGAGGCGCTGCAGAAGATGAGCTCCCTCGGCTGCCGCCATCTCCCGGTGGTCGACGACGGCAACCTGATCGGCATGATCTCGCTGCGCGATCTGCTCGCGTTCGATGGTGAGGTGAGCCGCCAGCGGGCGAGCTTCCTCAGCGAGCTCGTGACGTACTCGCCGGACTACGAGAGCTAGGAGCGCGGGCGTCTTCATCGCCGGACGAGACGTCCGGCGGCTGGCGGGCGAGACGCCCGCACGCCGATCACCGCACGCGCAAGATCACCCGCGCCCCCTCCACGTGCACCCCCGGCTGGAGCTCGAACGACTCGTCGCCCGAGGCGCCGCCGAGGAGGAGGCAGAGGCGCGCCAGCTCCTTGAACGACGCGGGCGATGCCTCGATGACCACCTCGGAGGCGGAAGCGCGCACGGACAGCGGCCCGCGGGCCAGGCCTTCCAGGGCCATCATGGCCAGGTCGTAGTTCATTCGTCTTCCCCGCGGTAGACCACCGAGTTCTTCTCCGTCTCCTGCAGCGTGATCTCGTAGAGCGTGCCCTGGTCGATGGCCGGCGCGAGCTGCTGCCAGAAGCTGCGGGCGAGGTTCTCTGCGGTCGGGATCACCTCGCGCAAAAAGTCGACGTCCTCGTTCAGGCTCTTGTGGTCGACGCGGTCGATGATCCGCTCGCGGATGATGTCCTTCAGGCGCTTGAGATCGATGACCATCCCGGTCTCGGGGTCGATGCGGCCCCGCACGCTGACGTGGATCACGTAGTTGTGCCCGTGGCCCCGGGGGTTGTCGCACTTGTCGTACGTGCGGCGGTTCCACTCCGCGTCGCGGTCAGGGTTGTGCAGGCGGTGGGCTGCGGCGAAGGTGAGGCGGGCCGTGACGATCATCGATGCTGGGTTCCTCGTGTCATCCTGAGCCGCGCAGACGGCGAAGGATCCGTACCGAGCTCGAGCCGCGCCCGAAGGTGCGGATCCTTCGGCGTCTGCGCGCCTCAGGATGACACATCCACCTTACAGCACGTTCTGCAGCGCCGTGCGGATGTCGCGCTGGTTCATGGCCGTGGAAACGCGCACCTTCTGGAAGCGCGGGTCGCTGCCGAGGTAGGCGAAGAGCGGATTGGTCAGCACGTAGCTGGTGGTCGGCTCGCGGCGCGCCGCGGCGTTCTCCAGCGCCGCGATGACCGCTTTCGTATCCCCCAGCATGGCGTACACCTCGGCGGCGCACGTCCAGTAGTCGTCGCCGGGCGAAAGCGCCTTGCGCGCCTCTTCCAGCTCCTTCCCCGCTCCGACGCGGTCCCGCCGCTGCGCCGCCATATAGGCCTGCAGGATGTGATAGCCGTATGCCGGATCGTTCTTCTCCAGCTTGGCCAGCTCGATGTCCGCGATGGGCATCGTGCGCCGGAGCACGGCCAGGCGGCCGATCTTGAGCGAGAGCGCCGGGTTGTCCGGCACGTTCACCTCGATGTCGTAGTACTTGTCGATGGCGCTCTCCATCTTGCCGGTGGCGACGAGGATGTCGGGCTCGTGCACGGCCACGTCGCGCGCGGCGACGCTCCGCAGCCGCGTCAGCGCCTTCTGGAAGTGCTCCGGATCGGCGGCGCCGGCCGCGTACTTGCCGATCGCGTTCAGCGCCTCGGCGTCCGACGGGTTGCGGCGGAGGATCGACGTGTAGGCGGTGAAGGCGTCCGCCACATCGCCGCCGCGCAGGCCGGCGCGGGCCAGCTTGCGTGCGGCCTCGAGGTTCTCCGGCTCGAGGGCGACGACCTGCCGCGCCGCCGCGACCGCATCCGCATCCTTGCCCCGCGCCTCGAAGAAGTTCATGGCCATCCGCTGCGCGGGGAGGAAGTTCGGGTCGGCCTTGATCGCCGTCCGCAGCGCGGCGTCCGTCTTCGCATCATCGTTCGCCGCGCTGGCGGCGAGGGCGTCGGCGAACGCGTTGACCGCCTCCGGCGCACCG
>DATEOX010000771.1:0-13584 GCA_035273585.1 Thermoanaerobaculia bacterium | reverse complement strand
CTGCCGCGCGAGGGGGCGGACGTGACGACCAGCCGCGACGGCCGGTGGGTCGTCCTGCTGCGCGAGTCGGGCCGCGTCGAATGGCACGACCTGCGCGACGGACGGGTCGCCTCGGCGGAAGGCGTCGAGGCCCGCGAGGGGCTGGCGGTCGCGCCTGACGGGACGGTCGCCCTCCGGCCGTATACCGACTTGCTGATGCTGCACCCTCGCGGTGCGGCGCGCGCCCGTTGCTCGATCGGCAAACCGGCCAATCAAGCGATCTTCAGTCCGGACAGCAGCCTGCTCGCGACGTGGAGCTCCGACGATCCTTCCGTGCGGCTTTGGCGGGCGGGCGACTGCCGTGTGGTCGGCGTCGTGCCGCGCAAAGGCCAAGCGCCGACCGCCGCCTTTTCATCCGACGGCGGATCGTTGCTGGTCTCCGACGACAAGGTCATCCGGCGCTGGAACATCGCCGCGCGCGGGTTCGACGCCGGGCTCGCGCTCGACGCCCCGTCCGCCACGAACATCGCCGCCGATGCGCGATTCATCGCCACCGCGCACGGCGACGGCATCATCCGCCTCACCCGCGCCGGCGGCAGCACGATCCTGCTGCAGGGTCCGCACGGCCACACCACGGTGCGCTTCCTCGCCTTCAGCCCGGACGGCCTCTGGCTGGCATCCGTGGGCGACGACGACCGGGCCGTGCTGTGGGACCTGGCCACGAGCCAGCCGATCGGCACGCCGATCGATGCCGACCAGGGGCAGTTGCGCTTCGTCGCCTTCTCCGACGACAGCCGCACCCTCCTCACCTTCGGCACCGACGGGCCGCCGAAGCGGTGGGACATCGATGCCGTGGCGTGGGCCGAGCAGGCCTGCCGCGTCGCGCAGCGCAATCTCACCTGCGGCGAGTGGCGGCGCGTCTTCGGCGCGCAGCCGTACCGCAAGACCTGTCCTGCGTTCCCCGGAGGTTGCTAGCCGGCACGGCCGACTGCGCTGGTTGGCCTCGGCGACCCTCGTCGCCGACCCCTACGGCAGCGCATACGCGATCACCGAGTCGCCGAGGGTCGTCCCCGCCTTCGCATGTCCGCCGGCGCTGATCACGACGTATTGCTTCCCGCGATGGCGATAGGTCATCGGCCCGGCCTGGCCGCCCGCCGGGAGTGGCGCGGACCAGAGAACGCGGCCGGTCTCGACGTCGTGCGCGCGGAGGGTGTCGTCGCGCAGCGTGCCGGCGATGAAGACGAGGCCGCCGCCCGTCACGAGCGCGCCGCCGAACGACGGCAGCCCTTCGACAACCGTGCCGCCGGGCAGCGCGACCTTGCCCATCGGCACCTGCCAGCGTTTCGAGCCGTCGCGGACGTCCAGCGCCACGAGCAGGCCCCACGGCGGCGCGATGCACGGCAGATCGTGCGGCGAGGTCAGCACCTCGCGGTACATCCCGAACGGCGTGCCGCGCTGCCGGGCGAACTCGCCGTTCATCCGGTTGTCCTCCGCCTTCGCCAGTTGCTCGTCGTACTGCGCGCGCGGGATGAGGCGTGCGGCGACCGGCAGCCGGTTCACCGGCGCGATGAGCAGCCCGCGCGACGGGTCGTAGGCCGAGCCGCTCCAGTTCACGCCGCCGACGTTCGACGGATAAACGAGCGTCCCGCCGACGCCGGGCGGCGTGAACACGCCCTCGTATCGCAGCGACGCCAGCCGCTTGCCGCACCACTCCTTGTCCTCCGCCGTGGCGCCCCACGCCTCGACCTTCTCCTGTCCGAGCGCGGGATTCAGCGGAAACGGCTGCGTCGGCGAGGCGACCTCGCCGGCGATCTCGCTCTTCGGCACCGCCCGCTCCTCGACCGGCAGCAGCGGCTTGCCCGTCCGCCGGTCGAGGATGAAGACGTGTCCCATCTTCGTCGTCACCGCCACGGCAGGTGTGCCTTTGAAGTCGACCAGCGTCGGCTGTGCGGCGACGTCGTAGTCCCACAGGTCGTGATGCACGACCTGGAAGTGCCAGACCACCTTGCCGCTCTTCGCCTCGATGGCCACCACGGAGTTCGCGTAGCGGTCGTCGCCCGGCCGCAGGCCGCCGAAGTAGTCGGGGCTGGGGCTGGAGGTGGGGATGAAGACCAGCCCGCGGGCGACGTCAGCGGCGATCGGCGCCCAGGCATTCGCCGCGCCGGAACGCGAGCCGTCGCTCATCGGGAGCAGCGGATCGAACGCCCAGCGCAGCTTTCCGCTGCGGACGTCGTACGCGCGGACGACGCCGCTGCCGGTGTCGACGTTCGAGTTGTCGCCGATCGACGAGCCGACGACGACCAGGTCGCCGATCACCGCCGGTGGCGAGGTCACCGCGTAGTCCGGCGCGTAGAACGTGCCGGCGTCGCGCTTCAGATCGACCTGCCCGTGGTTGCCGAAGTCCTCGCACGGCGTTCCGGTTTTGCCGTCGATGGCGATGAGGCGCCCGTCGAGCGTGCCGAGGAAGAGGCGCGTCTCTCCTCCCCTGCGCCATGCGCTCACGCCGCGCGAGGTCACCTCGGAGTACGAGTACGAACGGTCGACGCGCGGGTCGTACGTCCAGCGCTCGGCGCCCGTCGCCGGGTCGAGGGCGATGACCTGGTTGAACGGCGTGATGACGTACAGCGTGCCGTCCAGCATCAGCGGCGTCGCCTCGAAGGCCGCCTTGCGGTTGAGGTCCGTGGCCGGCACGAGCGCGCCGGTGTGATAGGTCCACGCCGGCTGCAGCCGCGCGACGTTCTCCCGGGTGATCTCCGCCGCGGACGAGTAGTGCGTCCCGCCCTGATCGGCGGCGAATGCGGGCCACTCGATGTCTGAATTCGTTGGAGGAGAGCTGGCGCAGGAGACGGCGAGAAGGGCCAGCAATGCGATGCGCATGCGGCGATGCTAGCTCAGCGTCCGAAGAACTCCGACGACTTCAGCCAGCGCTTGTCCGGGTAATAGGCGAAGATCGGGCTGCCGCCGCGCAGGGTGTCGATCATCTTGCGCGCCACTTCCTGCCGCACCGCCGGGCATCCCCAGCTCCGCCCGAGGCGGCCCAGGGCCTTGACCGCGGCGCGGCTCACGTACGAGGCGCCGTGCATCACGATGGCCCGGTCCCAGGCCATGTCGTTGATCCCTTCCTCGAGGCCCTTCAGCCGAAGCGAGTAGCCGTTGCTGCCGATGTAAGTGTCGGCGGTCACGTACAGTCCGAGGCTCGTGGCCAGGCTGCCGGAGCTGTTGGAGAAGAAGTTGGCCGTGTTGCCGCCGCTGTTCTTGCCGTGCGCGACGAGCTCGCGGAAGAGGATGCGGCGCGCCTGGAGGTCGAAGACGAAGAGGCGGGGCTCGGTGGAGGGGAGGGAGTAGTCGATGACGGTGAGCAGGTTCCGGCGCTTGACCAGCCCCCGCTCCTCGGCGCACGCCGTCGCGTCGAGGGCCAGCTCCAGCACCTCGGAGCGGAGCCCGGGCGCCTGGCGCACCAGGTACTTGATCAGCGTCTCCGGCGGCTTCGCCCCGCACTGCGCGGAACCGCCCGCGCGCGCATGCGGCGCAGCGACGACGACGACGGCAGCCGTGGCGAGGAAAAGTCGTTTCATAGGACGATGACGCATGATAGCAAATAAGTAGAGGGGCAGTATTCCTTCTCCCCGCGTGGCGGGGAGAAGGTGCCGCAGGCGGATGAGGGGCCGCCCCTCACGCAATGCTACGATGTCCGCTCACCCCAAGCGGAGGCAATCATGGCGCTCGTTGCTGCCGAGCACGACCCGTCATCCAGGCGGCGGGTTCTCGGCGTCTACCTGCAGCATGGCGTGGCGGGGGCAGTCGTCCTCATCGCCGTGACGCTCGTGCGCCGCGCGGAGCCGGCGCGCGTGGTCGACGCGCTCGGGCCGTCCGCGCCGATCCTGGTCGGCCTCTTCTTCCTCCTCGCCCTGACCCTGGCCCATCTCAAGTTCAACCTGACCGATGAGATCTTCGTCTCGCTGGCCGTGGCGGCGTACATCGCCATGTTCCCGCTGCTGGGGATGGTGATGAGCGCCTGGATCGCCGTCGGCGCGGCGGCCATCCAGCGCATCATCAGCGGCAACCGCAAAGACGCGCCGCTGGAGTGGGCGCGCACCTTCGCCCTCTTCGCCACGTATGGCGTCCCGCTCGTGCTGGCCACGCGCGTGTACGAGGCCATCGGCGGCGCAATCCCCCAACTGCAGCCGACCGCCGCCGGCGCCGCGCGCATTGCCGTATGCGGCATCCTCCTCGTCGTCTCCAACAACCTGATCGTGGCGCGAGTGGAGCGCGCGTACGGCTACTCATGGCCCACGACCGTGAAGACCGCGGCGGTCGACACGTCGATCTACCTGGTGACCATCCCGTACGCCATCCTCACCACCTTCGCCTACGGCTCCATCGGCTGGGGCGCCGTCCTGGCGTCCGCGTTCACCATCATCATCGCCAACCTCGTGGGGCGGAAGCTGGCCCAGATCCGGGGCGACCGGGAGCAGCTCATCCAGCGCCTCACCTCGCTGACGAACATTGGCAAGACCATCTCCGTCGACTGCTCCACGGACGTGCTGCTGCAGCGAATCTACGAAGAATGCCGGGCCGTAATGGACGCGCCGGTCTTCAGCATCGCCCTGCACGACGCCTCCACGAACGAGCTCTCCTTCGAGCTGAACGTCGTGGGCGGCGCGGTCGAGCCGAAGGAGCGCCTGCCGGTCGGCGAAGGGCTGAACTCGTGGGTGATGACGAACGCGAAGCCGCTGCTCATCGGCAGCGTGCAGGACGAGCGGCGGCTGGGCATCGCGGCGCACGACGACGGCATCCGCAGCCAGGCCTGGCTCGGCGTGCCGATGATCGTGCGCGACCACGTCATCGGCGTGATCTCCGTGCAGAGCTTCGAGAAGCACGCCTTCACCACGGGCGACGTGATGCTCATGACGGCCATCGCCAACCAGGCCGCGGCGGCCATCGAGAACGCGCACCTCTACAACGACCTCGGCTCGCTGAACGTCGCCCTGGAGCACCGCGTCGAGGAGCGGACGAACGAGCTGCGCGAGGCCAACCTCCGCCTCATGGCCGCCGACCGCTCCAAGAACCAGTTCCTGGCCAACATGTCCCACGAGCTGCGCACGCCGCTGAACGCCATCATCGGCTTCTCCGCCATCCTGCTCGAGACCTCGCGCGAGCTGCTCCCGCCCCGCCTCTACAAGTTCCTGGACAACATCAAGACCGCGGGCAGCCACCTGCTGGAGCTGATCAACGAGATCCTCGATCTGGCCAAGATCGAGGCCGGGAAGCTGGAGCTGCGCCCGGAGCGGTTCGAGCTGGCCGAGACCGTGGCCGCGGTCGACCGGGTCATCAAGGGGATGGCCGCCGAGCGGGGCGTGACGATCCTCACGCGCATCGACCCGGCCGTGACGGACGTTTACCTCGACGAGGCCCGCGTCAAGCAGATCCTGCTCAACCTCCTCTCGAATGCGGTGAAGTTCTCGCACGCGAACGGCTTCGTGCACCTCAGCGTCGGGACGGTGGCCGAGCCGGAGTCCCCCCTGGCCTGCGAGAGCGTGCGCATCGAGGTGGCCGACTCCGGCATCGGCATCGCCGCCGGCGACCGGCTGCGCATCTTCGACGAGTTCTACCAGGTCGGCGGCCGCCCCCAGCGCGGCGGCACCGGCCTCGGCCTCTCCCTGACCAAGAACTTCGTCGAGCTGCACCGAGGGACGATCGACGTGGAGTCGGAGCAGGGCCGCGGGTCGACGTTTCGGATTCACCTGCCGCGGTACTACGACAAGGTCGGTGATACCTTGGCGCCCGCATGCCGCTGAGCGATGCCGACCTGCTGCGCCACCTCGTGGCCATCGATTCCACCAGCGCGGTCAGCAACCTTCCCATCGCCGACTTCATCGCCGACTACCTCGGCGCGCCGTCGACGGAGTACTTGCGCGAGGGCGACAAGACGAACCTCCTCATCCGCTTCGGCCCCGATGCCGACGGCGGCCTGATCCTCTCCGGCCACATGGACTGCGTGCCGGCACGGGAGAGCGGGTGGGAGAGCGACCCGTTCACGCTCACCGAGCGCGAGGACCGGTACCTCGGGCGGGGGGCGGCGGACATGAAGGGCTTCCTCGCCGTGGCCATGAACGCGGCGCTCGCGTCGCCGTCGCTGCGCAAGCCGCTCTACCTGCTCTTCACTCATGACGAGGAAGTCGGCACCCTCGGCGCGAAGCAGTTCGCCGAGACCTATCAAGGCCCGCTGCCGAGGCATTGCATCATCGGCGAGCCGACGTCCTTTCGACCGGTGCGCGCGCACAAGGGACATTTGAAATTGCGCGTTGCGATGACGGGCCGCTCGGCGCACAGCGGCTATCCACACCTCGGCGACAACGCCATCGAGAAAGCACGGCCGGTGCTCGACGGCCTAGCCGCGCTGCGCCGCGAGCTGGAAGCGGAGCCGACGGAGCACGCGGAGCTGTTCGCGGACGCGCCGTACGTCCCGCTGAACATCGCCACGATCCGCGGCGGCACGGCGGTGAACATCGTGCCCGACCGATGCGAGATCGGGGTGGGCATCCGCCTGCTGCCGGGCATGTCCTCCGATGAGATGCTCCAGCGCGTGCAGCGCGCCGTGGGCGAGGCCGCCATCGAAGTGCTGGGCAACAGTCCGCCGCTGCTCACGGCTCGCGATTCCGAGCTGTATCAGGCGGTGCTCCCCTACGCAAAGAACGGCGTCGAGTCCGTCTCCTTCGCCAGCGACGCGGGGTGGCTGCAGACGATGGGCGTGGAGTGCGTGCTCTTCGGGCCGGGCGCGATCGAGGTGGCGCACAAGCCGAACGAGTTCACGCCAAAGGACGAGTTTCACCGCGCGGGGGGCATCCTGCGCGAGCTGATCGCGAGGTTCTGCGCGTGATCGTCGAGGCCGACCTCACCTGGACGGGCGAACGCTTCGAGCGCGGCATCCGGATCGCCATCGAAGACGGCCGGATCACGGATGTCGGTGCGCTCGGCGCCGAGGGGAAGAGGCTGGAACGGCGCGCGATCCTGCCGGGCTTCGTCAGCGCCCACTCCCACGCCTTCCAACGCGCACTGCGCGGCCGCGGCGAGACCTTCCCGGAAGGCGCCGGCTCGTTCTGGAGCTGGCGCGAGGCGATGTACGCGCTCGTCCAGCAGCTCGATGCCGACCGCTTCTACGACGCCATCCGCGCCACCTTCGAGGAGATGCTCGCCGCGGGCATCACCACCGTCGGCGAGTTCCACTACCTTCACCACGCGCCGGCTGGCAACGACTGGGCGTTCGACGAGCTCGTCCTGCGCGCCGCGCGCGACGCCGGCATCCGCATCGTCCTCCTCCTCACCTATTACAAGACGGGCGCTATCGGCCGGCCGCTCGCGCTCGCGCAGCAGCGCTTCTCCACGCAGTCACTCGATGATTTCTGGTGCCAGGTCGACCGCCTCGGCGCGATGCTCGACGCGCGCACACAGACACTCGGCGTGGCCGCGCACAGCATCCGCGGCGTACCGCTGGAGGAGATCGCGCCGCTGTACGCCGAGGCAAGAAGGCGGGGGATGGTCGTACACATGCACGTCGAAGAGCAGCGCAAGGAGATCGACGACTGCCGCGCGGCGTACGGCGCCACGCCGCTGCACCTCATCAACACGCGGCTGCCATCGTGCGAAGGCTTCACCGCCGTGCACGCCACCCACAGCGAGCCGGAGGAGATGCGGCGCTTCCTGGGCCGCGGCGGACAGGTGTGCATCACGCCGCTCACCGAGGCGAACCTCGGCGACGGCATCCCGGACGTCTCCGCGTTGCGCGCGCCGTCCCTCGGCACCGACTCCAACGCGCGGGTCTCCATGCTGGAGGAGATGCGCTGGCTGGAGTACGCGCAGCGCCTCCGGAGCGAAACGCGCGGCGTCTTCCGCGGCGCGCGGCCGCTGCTCGACGCGGCGACCATCAACGGCGCGCGCTCCCTCGGCATCGACGCGGGCCGCATCGGCAAGGGCGCGCTCGCCGACCTGGTGATCATCGACCTCGATGCGCGCAGCATCAAAGACGTCGATGAAGAGCACCTGCTCGAGGCCTTGATCTTTGGGGCGGGAGACGGGGTGATCGAAGGTACCATCGTCGCTCATGGAGCAAACCGAAAGCCGTAGCAACCTCGCCGAGTTCACCTTCCGGGCGATCGCCGCGGGCATCGCGTTCGGCATTCTCTTCGGCGCCGCGAACGCCTACCTCGGCCTGCACGTGGGCCTCACCGTCTCCACCTCCATCCCCATCGCTGTCCTCACCGTGGCCGTCTTCAAGCTGTTCCGCAGCCGGCACGAAGTCATCCTCGAGGCGAACCTCTCCCAGACCATCGGCTCGGCCAGCTCCTCGCTCGCCACCGGCACGATCTTCACCATTCCCGCGCTCTTCCTGTGGGGGATGGCGCCGCCGGTCTGGCAGGTGGCGCTGCTCGCCCTCCTGGGCGGCTTCCTCGGCATCGCGGCGATGATCCCGTTGCGGCGGCTGCTCATCGTCCGCTCCGCCGACGAGCTCCCGTACCCGGAAGGCACGGCCTGCGCCGAGGTGCTGCGGGCGACGACGACCGCGGCGGCGGGAGGACGGTGGATCTTCATCGGCCTGGCCGTCGGCGCGGTGGTGAAGCTGGCCTTCGGCGCGTTCATGCTCGCGCCGTCCCCGCTGCCCATGCTACTGCCGGTCCTGCCGAAGGCCGAGCTGGCACTGGAGATCGCCCCGGCGCTGCTGGCCGTCGGCTACATCCTCGGCTACAAGCAGTCGTCGATCATGGTCTCGGGCAGCCTCATCTCCGCGACCGTCCTCACGCCGCTCATCGCCATGGTCGGCGCGGGCCTCGTCGCGCCGCTCTTCCCCGAGACCACCACGCCGATCGCGGAGCTCTCCGCTTCGCAGATCTGGTCCAAGTACGTGCGTTACATCGGCGCCGGGGCGGTCGCCGCCGCGGGTCTCGTTGCCGTCGCGCGCGCCTTGCCGACGATGTGGAGCTCGTTCGCCGCGGTGGTCAAAGGATTGAGGCGCACCGGCGTCGACGTCGGGGACGGCGAGGGGACGCCGCGCACCGATCGCGACCTGCCGTCGTGGGTGGTGGTGGTCGTGCCGGTGGTGGTCATCATCACCCTCGTCTCCGTGCCGGGGCTGCTGGCCGGCAACATGACGCTCGTGCAGCGGCTGGTGGCGGCCATCGGCGTGGCCATCTTCGGCGTGGCGTTCGTGGTCGTCTCCTCGCGCATCGTCGGCCTGATCGGCGTCTCCTCGAACCCCACCTCGGCCATGACCCTCGTGACGCTGCTCGGCGTTTCGGTGGTTTTCGTCCTCTGCCACTGGACCGATCCTTCCGCGCGCGCGGCGATCCTCACCGTCGGCACGGTGGTCTGCATCGCCGCGTCGAAGGCGGGCGACATCTCGCAGGACCTCAAGACCGGCTGGCTCGTCGGCGCGACGCCCGCGCGGCAGCAGTTCGGGCAGTTCATCGGCGCGGCCTTCTCCTGCTGGGCCATCGCCTTCGTCGTGCTGAAGCTCGGCGAGGTCTACAAGTTCGGCTCGCCCGACCTCCCCGCCCCGCAGGCGACGCTGATGAAGACCGTGATCGAGGGCGTGCTGGCCGGCTCGCTGCCGTGGGGCCTGGTCGGCACCGGCGCGGCGCTCTCCGTCTGCGCGCTGATCGCCGGCCTCCCGGGCCTCTCCTTCGCCATCGGCATCTACCTCCCGCTGGCGACGCTCACGCCGATCTTCGTCGGCGGCGTCACGCGCCGGCTGGTCGACGCGCGCCGCACCGCGGGCAAGCCGCTGGAAGCCGACCCGGGCGTCCTTGCCGCCTCGGGCATGATCGCCGGCGAGGGGCTGACCGGCGTCCTGATCGCGATCCTGATCGGGGCGAAAGAAGAGTGGGCCCCGCTCGGCCGCGGCCTGACGGCGATGCATTTCTCGGAGCGCAACTTCCACTGGATCACCGGACCGGCCGGCTACGCGGTGGGCATCGTGATCGTGCTCGCCGTCTGCGCGCTGCTGTACCGCGCGGGGCGGTCGGCGGAGGCGTAGCGCTGATGAATCAGCTTGTGCTAGGATGCGCAACCCTTTTGTCGAATCGAGGAGTGAAAGGAAATCCATGACGAACGCGATGAACAAACAGCTCACGCAGCGAGTCGGCCTCTGCGCCGACTGCGGCGCGTCGCCGTTTGCGTGGCGCGCCGCCGTGTCGATTCCCGCCGCATCCTCTTTGACATCACCGCGCTTTGCACGAGGGACCGCGTCCTCCGACGCGGCAGAGCAGGCAAGCATCCCGCGCCTCCGGTAAGCAGCGCCAGCGCTGCCGGCCGGCGGCGCACATCCCCAACAAACGAATTCGATTGACGGGACTCTCAACGGTCCCGATCCAACCGCGTCAACTCGATTCGTCCGGCCCGGAGACCTCGCGGTCTCCTGATGCTCGCAGCGGTCGCAAGACCGTCTGCAGACGGCCTCCGCCCCCGGTTCCAGGACCCAAATGCGCGGAGGTCGCCCGGGCCACGCACGTGTGACGGCCACTCAGGTGGGAGCGGCCAACGCGTGGCGCCCGGCGCTGCGGAACACCACCACGGACTCCTTCGGGCGTCCGCCCGGCGCCTGTGGGACGGGAGCGATCCCGCCACACCGTCACACCATCGATTTGCCGGACGAGTCACGAAGCAGAGCGTTCCATATGGGACATGTTCCCCGGAGCCTCTGCGACGAGCCGGGACGCGGCGATCGGAACCGCCGACCCTTCAACAACGATCGCGGAGGCGGGCCTTGCAACATGGGCCCGCCTCCGATGCGATACTTCGCCCCATGCCTTCGAAGCTCAGCAGTGAAGACATCCACACCGGCACCGTCATGGAGGCGGTGTTCGAGCCGAACCCGCTGGAAAAAAGCAGCGAGTTCCTCTACCGGGCCACCCATCTCGACGGCCGCCGCGCGCCGAAAGTCGTCCTCTCCAAAGACCCGCGCATCCGCTCCGGCGTCCGCTGCCTGGTGCGCGTGACGCGCGTGGAGAAGAAGAAGCGCGAGGACCGCGGCTACATCGAGGTCGAGCTGCTCCAGAACCTGGAGTTCGAGATCTCCGACGTCTGGCTCGATCCGGTCGTCTCCCGCAAGCTCCAGGTCCTGCTCGAGAACGGGCGCAACATCCTCCTCGATGGCCCGCAGGGCTGCGGCAAGACCGTGCTGGCGCGCTCCATCGGCACGTCGATGGGCTACGAGTTCGTCTTCTTCAACTGCAGCGCGGTGGTCGAGGCCACCGACTTCATCGCCACACTGCAGGTCCGCTCGTCCGAGAGCGGCGCCCCCGTCACCTCCTTCCTTCCCACCGAGATCCTCACGGCCCTGGAGGCGGCGCAGACCGATCACCGCCGCCGGTTCCTCGTCTTCCTCGATGAGCTGAACCGCTGTCCGGAGAGCGCGCGCAACGCGCTGATGCCCGCCCTGGACACGACGCGGCGTATCTTCAACCCGATCACCAACCAGTTCATCGCCATCCCCGACACGGTGCAGTTCATCGCCGCCGTGAACCGGGGGGACGAGTTCTCCGGCACGTTCAACATCGACGCGGCGCAGCTCGACCGCTTCGCCCCGATCGCCATGGACTACCTCCCCGCCGTCGAGGAGGTGCGGATGCTTTCCAAGCGCTATCCGTCCGTCGGCGACGAGACGATCCGCGTGGTGGTGGACATCGCCCAGCGCATCCGCAACGCGGCGGAGCTCGGCGCCGGGCTGTCCGTCCGGGCCACGGACGAGGTCTGCGCGTATCTGAGCCATCCGGTGTTCGCCCACGACCGGGCGAAGATGCTGCCCGAGATCCTGAAGGACTCGTTCTGCGGGCGCTACTCCGGCCGCTGGCACGATGCGACGACCGAAGCCGGCGCGGCGTGGGGCATCGTGCAGAAGGCGCTGCGGGAGGGCCGGCCGTAGATGGCGGCCCCTCATCCGCCCTTCGGGCACCTTCTCCTCGCCGCGCGGGGAGAAGGTCCTGGCGCGCCGGGTGAGGGGCCATGACACTGCGCGACCTGCTCGCCGATCCGTCGCCGGAGGTCCGCGCCGCCGCCTACCGCTCGCTGCGCGGCGCGCGGAGCCTGCAGGCGCTCCGCCTCCTCACCGCGGGACTCGACGACCCGCACGACGCCGTCGTCACCGCCGCGGCGGAGGTGATGATGGAGACGCAGGACGCCGGCCCGCGCGCGCTCGTGGCCTTTCATCCGCGCCCCGCGGCGAGGCGCGTCGCCGTCCGCGTGACCGAGGACGTCGAGCTCCTCTACCTGATGCTCGCCGATGCGGAGACGCGCACCGACACCATCGACCGGCTGCGCCTCCATCCGCCCATCGGCGGCACCGACGAGCGCGCGGCGATCCTCCGCCGCCTCCTGGCCGACGGCTCCCTCCCTCCGCCCGATGCCGCGCGCCTCTTCCGCGACGATCCCGACTCGCTCTCGCTCCTGGTCATGCAGCTCGCGCGGACGGTCATCGACGCGGCAAAGGGCGAGCCGGAGATCGTGTACGACCGCCCCACGGGCATGCACGACGCGGTTGCCGTCCCGCCGCCGTTCGTCACCATCATCCAGCTCCTCGACGCCGTCCCCGGCGCCTGGCGCGCCGCGCTCGCCCACCGCCACGTCTTCACCGACGCGGAGAGCGCGCGGATGGCCTTTCTCTCCTGGCTCAGCCTCACCGTGCACGCGATGCGGCATCACGCGGCGCATGCATCGTGGAATGCCGAGGCGCTGGCCATCGAGAGCTCCACGATGCCCTGGCTGCTGCTGGAAGGGAGCATCCCGCTCCACATCAGGCGCGATGCGTTGCGCGCCGCGGCGGGCATCACCGGGCAGAAGGTCGACCCGACGGTGTTCGGCTGGGACGGCGCGTTCGTCCTCACCTGCCTCTTCGACCCGGTCTCGCGCCGGGAGTCCGGCGTGCACGATCTGCGCGCGGCGTACGCGCTGCTCGACGTCCGCTCCGGCGGCACGCCGCTCAAGGCGATGCATGCCCGCCTCGGCACGGCGGCCGTCGTCCGCGCAGCGGAGGAAGGGGCGGCCGACCTGGCCTGGATGATCGGCGCCACGCCGCTGCGTCGCAGCGATCACGAGATCGCCGAGGAGTGGCTGGCCGCGATCGCCACCGCCGAGCCGCGGGCGTTCATCGAGATCACCCGCTCCCTTC
Source organism: Thermoanaerobaculia bacterium (assembly GCA_035273585.1). GTDB lineage: Bacteria > Acidobacteriota > Thermoanaerobaculia > Gp7-AA8 > Gp7-AA8 > JAFAVZ01. Next base: position 446 of record DATEOX010000771.1, on the reverse strand, counting down.
CTATCGCCTGGTGGATCGAGGCCGTCCGCCCCCTCGGCACGCCGATGATCGAGAACCTGCTGGCCGCGTTGGCCGACAGCGACGCGCCGTCCGCCACCTGGAGCTCATGGGCCGCGGCGCTGACCGGCTCGCAGCCGTCGGCCAGCGCCATCCTCGACCAGCGCGGCTATCGCGTCGTCCGCGCCGGCACCACCGCGTTCCCCGGCTCGCCCACTGCGGCGCAGCGGAAGTCGGCCGAGCGCCTTGGCGTGCCGCCCATCATCGAGCACCGCGCCACCGGCATCGTCTTCGTCCTCATCCCCGGCGGCGAGCTCCTGATCGGCGCACCGGACACGGATCCGGAGGCGTACGACCGCGAGAAGCCGCAGCGGCTGGCCACCGTCGAGACGTTCTATCTCGCCGTCACGCCGGTGACGCAGTCGCAGTGGCGCGGCGAGGAGCTGCCG
>DATEOX010000770.1:0-8476 GCA_035273585.1 Thermoanaerobaculia bacterium | reverse complement strand
TCCTCTCACCCGATTAGTGACGCAACGGCGCCCAGCGTTGCAGTCGCTACAATCGCGGCGTGGATTGCCCGAACTGCGGCGCGCCGGTGGCGGACGGCGCGGAGGAGTGCGCCCGCTGCGGCATCATCCTGTCCAAGTGGGTACCGCCGCGCGCCCGCTCGCGGCGTCTCTCGGATGACGACGAGCTCCAAAACGGCCGTATCACGAAGCGCGAGCTGAAGATCCTCGGCTTCGGCCTCGCCGCGGCGCTCGTCGTCCACGCCGTGCCGTTCCTGCGAGTGGTCTTCCTGACGCTGAAGACGCTCTTCCACGAGCTCGGCCACGCCGTCGTCGCCTGGCTGCTCGGACATCCGGCCATCCCGGCCTTCGACTTCGTCTTCGGCGGCGGCTTCACTCATCAGGGCTCGTTCAAGCTGCCCATCGCCCTCGCCGTCGCCGGCGCGCTCGGCTGGCTGGCCTGGCGCCTGCGCCGCAACCCGCGCGGCCTCGCGGTGCTCGCCGCGATCTTCACCGTCTGGCTCGTGTGCGTGAGCGCCGAGTGGCGCCGGGAGACGGTGATCGCCGCTGCCGGCCCCGCCTTCGAGCTGATCATCGCCGGCGTCTTCTTCTACAAGGCGCTGGCCGGCACCGGCTGGCGCATCCCGGAGCTCGAGCGCCCCCTCGGGGCGTTCGTGGCGTTCTTCGTCCAGCTCTACGCCGTGCAGTTCCCGCTGCGTCTGATCAACGACCCCGACTTCCTCGCCTGGTACCAGGAAGGGAAGGGCGGCGCGCTGATGAACGACCTGGAGGTCGTCGCCCTCGACCTGCACATCCACACGCCCCTCAACCCCGGCATCAAAGGCCTCGCCATCGCGCTGTTCGTCTTCTCCTTCGTGCCGATCGCGGTGGCCGTCGCCTGGTACCTCAATCGCGCGAGGTGGGGACGGGCGGTGGAGGGGTTCCTCGCAACGGGCTAGGCGAGCAGGCAGGTGCCTTTCAACCGAATCACATGGGGCGGTCGATTGGCGTATTGCCTTCGGCGCTGCCCTTCAAAGTCTACGGCGAGCGCCGTCGGACCGGTCAGCCTCAGGTCGAGGCGTCGGATGAATTCGACGGTGCCGGAGAGATACAGCCAAGTCGCGCCGACGAGCCTTGCCGCCGTGATGAAGGAGTCCGGCGCGTCCCGGAGATCGCCGTACAGTGATGGAAAGGGCGACGACGCAGCCTTGAGCGGAACGTCCATCCCGGACACGAGGACCGCGAGCATCGAGTCGCCCGAGACCAGTTCATCATTGAGGAGGATCCGGCGCGTGCGTAACTCCGCGATCTCATCGGCCGAAATGTTGTTGAAGCCCATCTCCATCCCGAAGCGGGAGAACATGTCTTCGACCACGATACGTAGCGTCCATGTCGTCCGGCCATTGGCCGTCTGCTGGGTCACGGCGGACAATCGGCCTGCATACACGGACAATCCGTGAGCAAGTGCCAGGCGAGCGTCTCTTGCTTTGCGCAAGGCCGCGAGACGCGGAACAGCATCCTCGTCGGGTGCGGAAACGACCGCGGTGATTGAATCATCAACGGTGAGCGATTCAACGACTGGGAACACCGGCGCAAAATCTTGCCCCAGCGGATGCAGATAACCGATGCCGTGCAAATCCGAAGGCTGCGACGAGGATTCGACGGCGCGTTCAGCGAGCTTCCGAATCGTCCCGAGGGGCGGTTTCCTCCGCGCCGGCTGGTCCGTCAACCGCCGATACAGAGCTTCATAGCCCTCCTCGGTCGACACGTCGTAGTACGTATGCGGGCGAAGAAAATCGGGACGGAACTCCGCGTCGACGCTGCCGAAAACGATCGGGATGAACTTCGTGTTGCGGCCGCCCGCGTCATAGATCTGCTGAGAGATCAGAGTGCCTTCCCACGCGGCGCCCTTTCCGATGCCGGGTTTCTCGCGACCGCTGACGCGGCGCTCATACAAGTCCGTGCACACGACCAGAACGAAGTCCGCATCGCGAACTTGCGCGCGCATCCAGTTCGGCCAGCCTTCAGGAGGCGAGTCGATCCATGCATCGAGGTCGCAATCGACACCGTCCTTCACAAGGAGATCCGCGAGACCAAGCACGCGCGCCTTGTGCGCAGGCGAGTCGTGGCTATAGCTGATGAAGACCCTCGCCATCGAAAAACTACAGCCCCTCCAGCGCCCCCCGCACCCGCCCCAGTCCGGCCTCGATGTCCTGCAGCGAGACGGCGCCGGCGCTGAGGCGGAACCAGCCGGTGTCCTGTTTGAGGCCGAAGGCCTGGAACGGCACGACGGCAAAACCGGCCTTCTCCAGGAGCAGGCGGCGGATCTCCTCGTTGCAGGTGAGGCCGGGGCGGCCGATGAGGTCGAACTGGACGGAGAGATAGATGGCGCCCTGCGGGGCGATGGCGCGCACCGGGAGGCCGTCGCGGCGCATCGACTCGATGCCGTCGTGGAGCAGGTCGAGGCGGAGCTGCAGCTCGCGGATCATGTTGTCGTGGAAGGCCGCGATCGCATCGCGCTCGCCGAGGAAGCGGGCGGTGGCGATCTGCTCGGCGCGCGGAGCCCAGGCGCCGATGTGGCCGATGATGTCGCGCATGCGGGCGGTGACGTACGGCGGCGCGACCGTCCAGCCGACGCGCAGGCCGGTGGCGGCGAACGCCTTCGAGATCCCGTCCACGAAGATCGTCCAGGCGGCGGACTCCGGCACCAGTTGCGGCGGCGCGAAGTGGCGGTTCTGGCCGAAGGTGAGCATCCAGTAGACCTGGTCCCACATCAGGAAGAGGGCGCGCTCACCGGCCGCGGCGCGGCGCCGGTTCTCATCGACCACCAGGCGCGCGATCCGCTCCACCTCCTCGCGCGCCATGACCGTGCCGGTCGGGTTGAGCGGCGTGTTGATGGCGATGAGGCGCGCGTCCCTGATGTGCGGCCGCAGTTGCTCGGCCGTCGGCAAAAAGTTCGTCTCCGGGCCGACCACCAGCTCCACCGGCACGCCGCGCATCAGGTAGGTGTAGTGATTGTTGTTCCAGGACGGCGTCGGGTAGACGACCTTGTCGCCCGGGTCGACCACCGCCGCGTAGGCGGCGTAGATGATCGGCCGCGCGCCGCCGGCGATGAGCGTCGACTCGAGCGGATAGACCAGCCCCAGCTCGCGGCCGAAGAACTCGATCACCGCCTTGCGCAGTTCCATCGTGCCGTCGGACGGCGGGTAATTCGTCTGGCCGGCGGCGAGCGCTTCCTCGATCAGCTCGCGCAGGCGGGTGGGGATGCGGAACTCGCTGGGGGAGAAGTCGCCCACGGTCAGGTCGGCGATGGCCCGCCCGCTGGCCTTCATGGCCCGCACCTCGCCGGCGATCTTCAGCACCTCGGAGCCGACCAGCCCGCGGGCCAGTCCGGAGAGGCAGAGGTCCTCGCGGTCGGTGGTGAGGGGGAGGTCGGCGGTCGTCATCGGCGCGGATTCTATCGCCGATAGAAGCGGCGGATCCTGCGCAGGTCGCGCAGCGCGCGGATGAAGTCGGTCGACTTCACCTTCGAGCCGCGCACGTCGTGCCAGACCTTGATCGGCAGCTCGTAGATCGACTTCGCCGCGCGGTCGCGGCCCCAGAGCCGGACGTAGCGGGCGATGATCTCCACGTCGAAGATCCAGCGGGAGAGGAACGGCGTGGCGAAAACTGTACGCAGGCCGTCGCGGTTGCGGAAGAGCTTCGCGCCGCACTGCGTGTCGTAGACGGCCAGGCCGAGAGTCTGGGAGATGAGCGTCGCGCCGACGCGGCCGAAGTAGTGGCGGGATGCGTTGCGGCTGATCTCCCGCCCGAGGAGGCGGACGCGGGCGCCGAAGACCATCTCGATCTCCGGCCGGGCGGCGAAGACGTCGAGGAAAGATGGTAGCTCGGAGAGGGGGGTGGCGAGGTCGGCATCCCAGAAGCCGATGAGGTCCGCCCCCTGGTCGGCCGCGGCGAGGATGCCCCGTCGGACGGCTTCGGCTTTCCCCTGATTCTGCTCCAGGTTCACGACCGAGAAGCGGCTCGGATTCTCCGCGTGCAGCGACTGGAGAAGGCGCAGGGTGCCGTCCGCCGAGCCGTCGTTGACGAAGCAGAAGTCGACGCGGTGGCCGGCGGCGGCGAAGCGCCGGAACTGCTCGACGTCGAGGCGCTGCTCCTCGTTGTAGCAGGGGACGACGATGACCACGCTCGGCACCGCGCGCATTCTGGCGGCGCGAGGACGGCAGCGCAATAGAATGGTGCAGCCGAACGCGGCCGCGACTGGTCAAGACCTTGACTGGTCAGCGGAATGAACGCGATTTACGAGAGGACTGATGACCGGACTGCGCGAAGAGTCAGTGGAGACCCTCATCCATGGGCGGATTCTCATCCGCGACGGCGACCCGCGGCGGCTGCTGGTCGGCTTCCACGGCTATGCCGAGAACGCCGACCGGCACATCGAGGAGCTGCTCCGTCTACCCGAGGTGGAACGCTGGACGGTGGTGGCGATCCAGGCTCTGCACCGGTTCTACAACACGCGGACTCAGGAGGTCATCGCCAGTTGGATGACCCGCCAGAACCGGGAGCAGCTCCTGGCCGACAACATCGCCTACGTCCGCCGCGCCGTCGCCTCGCTGGGCAGTCCCGAGACGCTCGTCTTCGCCGGCTTCTCGCAGGGCACCACCATGGCCTACCGCGCCGCGGCGGCCATCCCCGCCGACGCCCTCCTGGTCCTCGGCGGTGACCTGCCGGACGACGTCAGTGCACAGCCGGATGTGCAACTGCCGCTGACCCTCATCGCCCGCGGGAAAACGGACGACTGGTTCACCGCGGAGAAGATGGAGCGCGACGTGGCCACCCTCCGGCGCATGGCTAAAGAGCTGCGAACGCTGGAGTTCGACGGCGGTCACGAGTGGTCGGACGCGTTCCGCGCGGCCGCCGGGGAGGTCCTGCGCGGGCTGGCGTAACGGCGGCAGTTTCCGAAGTCGCGCGAATTGCGCGACAATGGCGGCCTTCCAAAATCGAGGGGGTCCGCATGGCATACGCGATTCACGAGAAGGTACTTCTCTTCACGCACGCATTGGCCGCACGCGCAGGCAAGACGGTGGCGGTCTGGTTCGACGGCACGGCCATCCAGAAGGTGGCCGTCAACAGCTGCAGCGGCACGCATCACGCGCGCACCGCGCTGGTGAACCTGATACGCAACGGCAACATCGGGCGGGGCGGCTTCATCTGCCTGAGCAGCGCCCCGGGCGAGATCGACCGCGGCATCTTTCAGATGAACCCGTGCAGGAAGGGCCTCTATTGGGTGGCCGGCTCCACGGTCCACTGCGCCAAGGCGCCGAACTTCGGCTGGACCGACGCGACCGTGACGGCGAGCAGTGAGTTCGCGACCTGGCTGGCCAAGACGGCCACCAACCGGACGACGGACGCGACGAACTGGTGCAAACGGAACACGACCGGAAGCAACTCGGTCCAATTCAGCGTCCTGCCGGCCGCGACTTCGATCTCGGTCGACTCGATGTTCGGGCACCTCATCCAGCATGCGACGCCGCCGCGGCTGGTCGCGGTGCCGGAGGGGACGCCGCTCACCGGCTATACGGCGACCGAGCTCACCGACGCCATCCTGCTCGCCCTCGCCTACGCCATCGTGCGCGTCGGCTGGTCGGAGGGGCGCGAGACCGATGACGACGACGACCTCGTCTCCGACGGCGGCGAGTTCGGCGGTCACAACATCGGCTGCGTCATCGTCGACGGCGACGGCGCGATCATCGGCTGGGGCCTGAACATGAACGCCGTCAGTGTGACCTTCCATGGCGAAGTCAACGCGCTGCTCAACTATCAGCGCGACCATGCCGGCGCGCTGCCCGCCAGCACGCGCTTCTACACCACTCTCAAGCCGTGCCACATGTGCGCCGGCACCATCGTCACCGCCGGCTCGAACGTGACGGTGCTGGTCGGGCAGGACGACGCGAACATCAAAAACAGCGCCCTCGACCGCCGCGTGAACGGCTGCTCGGAGACGAACCTCGGCGATGCGGTCGGCCGCCAGCTCTCCGCCATCCAGGGAGAGCAGTCCACGACGGGCTCCCTCACCACCGAGGAGGCCAAGGAGCTCTTCGAGGGGGCGCTGTACCAGTACTTCCTCTTCGGCGTCACGCCCATGACCGGCGCACCGCTGGTCATCTGGCGGCAGGGCCTCGAGCTGCTGAAGAAAATCAGTCCCACCGTGTCGGCCGTCCACGGCTACTGGCGGCGAGGGATGCAGGAGCTGATGAAACCGCCGGTGGTCGCCCCCACCATAGCGGCGCCAACCACCGTGGCCCCGACGACCATCGTGGCGTCCACGACCACCAGCGCGTCCGCCTCGGCGAGCTCGCCCGCGCCGCCGGCATCTTCTCCGCCGCCGACCACCACCACCGCCACGGTCCGGCAGCCGATGAACTGGGCGGCGAGGGTCGGCAGCAAGACGACCTGAGAGGCGGATGACGCGGCGCTCCGAAGTTGTTGTAGCACCGCTCCATGTCTTCCGAACCTCGTCTCGAGCGGCTGAAGGCGCGTCTCAAAGAGCTCCCCGAACGGCCCGGCGTCTACCTCCACAAGAACGCCGAGGGGGAGGTCATCTACGTCGGCAAGGCGCGCAATCTACGGAACCGGGTGCAGTCCTACCTGGTGGGGAAAGGTGCGCGCGACGCCAAGACGATGAACCTGGTCAATGAGATCGACGGCATCGACTTCGTCACCACGAACAACGAGCTGGAAGCCATCCTCCTCGAGAACAGCCTCATCAAGACCCACCAGCCGCGGTACAACATCCTCCTCCGCGACGACAAGACGTATCCCTACATCAAAGTCACGACCTCTGACGATTACCCGCGGGTGGTGTTCACGCGGCGGGTGGACCGAAAGAAGGGCGACCTCTACTACGGCCCGTTCTTCGCCGGCACGGCGCGGCGGATCCGCAAGCTGGTGGCCGATCAGTTCAAGCTGCGCAGTTGCGATCTCGACATCACGGAGGGGAAGAGCGCCCTCACCCGGCCCTGCCTCTATTACGACATGCATCAGTGTCTCGGCCCGTGCGTGGTCGGCCTCACGACCACCGAGCAATACCGGGAGATGGTCGATGACGTGGTGCTCTTCCTCGGCGGCAAATCCAAAGAGTTGCAGGAGCGGCTGACGCAGCGGATGTACCGCGCGGCCGAGGGGGAGAACTTCGAGGTGGCTACGTACTACCGCGACCTCATCCGCACCGTGGAGCGCATCCAGGCCGAGCAGCAGGTGGCGTCGGCAGGGGAGGAGGACGTCGACGTCTGGGGTCTGTACGAAGAGGGGGGCGACATCGCCATCCAGCTCTTCGTCCTGCGCGACGGCACGATCGTCGACCGGCGGGAGCTCTTCTGGGAGAAGGTGCAGGACTATCGGCCGGGCTACTTTCTGAGCGAGGTCCTGCAGCGCTACTATCAGGATAACCTGTTCATTCCACAGGAGATCATCATCCCGTTCGCGGTGGAGGACGAGGAGCTGCTGGACGACTGGCTCTCCTCGCAGGCGAACCGGAAGGTGCACGTCCGGCTGCCGCAGCGGGGCAAAGGCGTGGACCGGCTGGAGCTGGCCAACCGTAACGCGCGGCTCTCGCACGAGTCGCGCTTCCGGAAGTCGCAGCAGGACCGGCTGCAGATCGCCGCCCAGCGCCTGGGCCAGGTCCTCGGCTACGACCGGGAGATCCAGCGCATCGAGTCGTTCGACATCTCGAACATCCAGGGGAGCGACTCGGTGGCCGGCATGGTCGTCATCGACCGGGGGAAGTGGGACAAGAACCAGTACCGCGTCTTCAACATCAGAAGCGTGGTGGGGGCGGATGACTTCCGCTCGATGGCCGAGGCGGTCGACAGGCGGTATCGCCGTCTACTGGAGGAAGACAAAGCGCTGCCGGACATGATCCTCATCGACGGCGGCCGCGGGCAGCTCAACGCAGCGCTGAACGCGCTGAACCGGCTGGGCATCGAAGACATCCCGATCGCCGGCCTGGCCAAGCGGGAGGAGGAGATCTACGTCCCCGACCGCGAGGAGCCGATCCGCCTGGAGCGGCGCGACCTCGCCCTGCAACTGCTGCAGATGGTCCGCGACGAAACGCACCGCTTCGCCGTCTCGTCCCACCGCCGCCGCCGCTCGAAGCGCATCCTGCACAGCGCCCTCGACGACCTGCCCGGCATCGGCGAGAAGCGCCGCCGCCTGCTCATCGAGCGCTTCGGCAGCGTCTCCGGCGTGAAGCAGGCCTCGATGCAGGATCTGATGAATCTGCTGGGGAGGAGGGTTGGGGGGCGGTTGTATGAGGAGCTGCACGGGTAGTAGTTAGTTGTTGGTTGTTGGTAGAACCTGGTGTGCCGACTCGCACAAAGGCACACCACGTTCTACCAACAACCAGTAACCAACAACTGCGGCCGCAGGCCGCGTGCGATAATCCTCCCCCGGGCCTAACGCATCGCAGTTGAAAGGGTTG
>DATEOX010000769.1:0-7968 GCA_035273585.1 Thermoanaerobaculia bacterium | reverse complement strand
TGATGAACACCGCCTCGAGCGAGCCCATGCCGAGGTCGCTGCGCATGAGCTGGTGCTGCGTCGCCTCGCCGCAGTCCAAGAGGAGGGTCCGTCCGTCGAAGACGATGGCCATCGCCGCGACGTTGCGCTCGCGCGACGGCGTGGCGCTGCCGGTGCCTAGGAAGACGACGCGGACGTCCTGCATTGCGCGACCTCTTCGTCGCCGAGGCGGAGCTGCTCCTGCGGGTGGGCGAAGTAGTAGCCTTGCAGCAGGTCGATGCCGAGGTCGCGGCAGGACTCGTACTCCTCGACGGTCTCGATGCCCTCGGCGATCGTCTTCGCGCCGATCTTCGCCGCCAGGTCGACCAGCATCTTCACCAGGTCCTGCTTGATCGGCTCGGCGCCAAGGGTGGAGACGAGGCCCTTCGTGACCTTGAGGTAGTCGGGCGAGAGGGCGGCGATCGCTTCCAGCGACGCGTAGCCGGAGCCCGCGTCGTCGATGGCCACCTCGATCCCCTTCTCGCGGAACTCGTCGAGCAGGCGGCGGAAGACCGCGTAGTCCTCGATCGCCGCGCGCTCGGTGAGCTCGAAGACGAACTGCCCGCGGTGCTCGGCGAAGAAGGTGGCCATCTCGTGGATGCGGAACTCCGACTCGCCGAACATCTCGGCCTCGAGATTGAGGAGGAACTTGCGGTCGAGCAGGTCCACCTCCCGTAGACGCTTCAATGCGTTGTCGAGGGCGATGGCTTCCAGCGCCCATGCGAGCTTCGTCTCGCGGGCGAAGGCGAAAAGCATGTCCGAATTGCGGAACGACGAGTTGGCCGGACCGCGGGTGAGGATCTCGTAGCCGAACACGGTCAGCTCGCGGGCCCGGACGATGGGCTGGAAGAGCGTCGTCACCCGCTTGCGGCGGATGATGTCCCGCAGCTCGCGGGTAAGCTGCTTCTTGCGCTGCTGCTCGGCGTCGCGCACGGCGTCGGCCGCGGTCTGCATGCCGACGTAGATCTGCCGCTCCAGGCGGATCTGCGGCCGGTAGTCGATCCGCGCCGCGCCGACGAAGAAGCCGATGAGCGCCGACTGCATCTTCGGGAAGCGCTCGCGCAACGCCTTGATGAGCGTGTCGCGCAGCTCGTTGGCCAACTGGTCGAACGTGTTCTCCTGCGTGAGGTCCTGCCCGCGCGTCTCGAAGAAGATGAAGAAGCTCGTACCGGCGATGCGCTGCGCGACGACGATCGCGTTCCGGAAGCGAGGCCTGGCCTCGCTGGTGAGCACCTCGCCGACGCGGCGCAGGAACTCGTCGAAGAAAGCCCACCCGTACTCGGCCTCGATCGACTCGATCTGCTCGATGTCGACGAAGACGATCCCCAGCTCGCTGTGCTCGATGAGCAGCTCCTTGAGGCGGTCGAGCACCATCGGCACCGTCGGCAGAGACGTGGTGCGGTCGAAGAGGACGTTCTCACTGCGCGTCACCGGCTCCGCCACGCGGCGGTCGGGCTTCCGCTCCAGCAGCGCGCGGATGCGGTTCACGACCTGGTCGCGGTCGAATGGCTTGACCAGGTAGTCGTCGGCGCCGACCTGCAGGCCGGTCAGGCGGTCCTTCACCTCGCCGCGCCCGGTGACGAGCACGACGGCGATGCCCGACGTGCGCTGCACGCCCTTGAGCGCCTGGCAGACTTCCCAGCCGCTGCGCTTCGGCATCATCACGTCCAGCAGGACGACCGCCGGCAGCCGCGTCTGGGCCACGGCCAGCGCCTCCTCGCCGTCTTTCGCCGTGAGGATCTCGCAGTCGAGCGAGCGCAGGTAGCTGCGCAGCAGCGCCACTACGTCCTCGTTATCGTCCGCGATGAGGATGACCGGCCGTTCGGACATGTTGCCGAGGCGAATGATTGCGGAAAACGAGCCAGCTGAACAGCGGAATGTGGGCGCGCGGGCGTCCCGCCCGACAACCGCTGGGCGTCCCGCCCGGCGGCATCGCCGGCATCACGGCGCCACGAGACGTGGCGCCGCTGGCGGGCGGGACGCCCGCACGCCCCCCGGCCCGCCTTGTGCTAACGTTCCTCCCCTTGTTTGCACGGCAGTCGAGAGGGAGTTCATGATCAAGTTCGGCACATCGGGTTGGCGGGGCATCATCGGCGAGGACTTCACCTTCGAGAACGTCCGCGTAGCCACCCAGGGCGTAGCGAATTACCTCAAAAAGTCCGGTCAGAAAGGGAGCGGCGTGGTGGTGGCGTACGACACCCGCTTCCTCTCCGAGAAGTTCGCCTCCGAGGCGGCGAAGATCCTGGCCTTCAATGGCATCCAGGCCTTCCTCTGCAACCGTGACGTCCCGACGCCCTGCGTCTCGTTCGAGACCGTCCGACGCAAGGCGATGGGCGCCATCAACTTCACCGCGTCGCACAACCCGCCGGAGTACAACGGCCTGAAGTTCTCCACCTCCAACGGCGCGCCTGCGCTCCCTGAAGTGACGAAGCAGATCGAGCGCGAGATCCACACAGTGGCCGAGCGCAACGAGCGGCTCGACGTCTACGAGCGGCGCGAGCTGATCGAGACCATCGATCCGAAGGACCGCTACCTCGGCGAGCTGCGGCAGAAGGTGGACATCGAGGCCATCCGCAAGAGCGGCCTGCGCATCGCCATCGACTCCCTCTACGGCACCTCCCGTGACTACCTCGACTACTTCCTGCTCGAGGCCGGCGTCGAGGTGAAGATCATCCACAACTACCGCGACCCCTACTTCGGCGGCTTCTCGCCCGAATGCAGCGAGAAGAACCTCGGCGAGCTGCGCAAGATCGTGGCGAACGAGAAGTACGACCTCGGCCTCTCCACCGACGGCGACGCCGACCGCTTCGGCATCATCGACGACCGCAACCGCTTCGTCTCGCCGAACATCGTCATCGCCCTCCTCGCCCTCTACCTCAAGCGCTACCGCAACATCCCCGGCGGCCTGGCCCGCTCCGTGGCCACCACGCATCTGATCGATGCCATCGCGCGTAAGCTCGGCGTGCAGCTCTACGAGACGCCGGTCGGCTTCAAGTACATCGGCGAGCTGATCCTCGAGGACAAGATCGCCCTCGGCGGCGAGGAGTCGGCCGGCATGTCGATGTACCGCCACCTGCCGGAGAAGGACGGCGTGCTGGCCTGCCTCCTCGTGGCGGAGATGGTCGCGCGCACGGGCAAGAGGCTGCACGACCTGACCGAGGAGATGTACGAGGAGTTCGGCTACTTCTACTCCAAGCGCGTGGACATGAAGCTGACGCCGCAACTGAAGGAGACGCTGGCCTCGAAGCTGGCCAATCCGCCGTCGGAGCTGGACGGCTGGAAGGTGCGCGAGGTGAACACGACGGACGGCGTGAAGATGATCATCGACAGCTCGACGTGGCTGCTCTTCCGCCTCTCCGGCACCGAGCCGGTGGCGCGGCTCTACGCCGAGGCGTGCAGTCCGAAGGACCTCAAGAAACTGCTCGATGCAGGGAAGAAGTTCGTGGCCCCGGCGTGAGATATCCGTTCCAGAAGCTGTTCCTCGTCTGCACCGGTGAGCGGTGCAACAACATGAGCCGCGACGTCGAGCGCGGCGAGTGCATCGCCGCGGAGCTGAAGGACCTGAACAAGAAGGCCGGCCGCAAGTCGACCGTGCGCGTCTGCCGCGTCTCCTGCCTCGACCTCTGCGACCACGGCCCGAACATGATCGCCCAGCCTGGCCACACGGTCTATTCACACCTCACGCGCGCGCTCGCCATCGAAGCCTACCGTGGCGAGATGGAGGACGGCCCGCGCCGGTCGGATCTCGAGCTCAAAGAAGATGAGTTCCGGGCGGGCACGAGCGCGGCGGCGCGGAAGTAGGGGGCGAGCGGGCGTCCCTCCCGCCAGCGGCGGCACGTCTAGTGCCGCCGAACGTGTACGCGGCACCCACCGCCGGGCGAGACGCCCGGCGGCTGGCGGGCGGGACGCCCGCTCGCCTCACTCGAACAACGTATCCACGTACGCCGCCGGATCGAACGGGATCAGGTCGTCCGCCCCCTCCCCCACCCCGACGAATTTCACCGGGATGGCGAACTGGCGCATGATCGAGAGGATCACGCCGCCTTTGGCCGTGCCGTCGAGCTTCGTCACCACGATGCCCGTCACCTTGGCCGCCTCGAGGAACGCGGCGGCCTGGCTCACGCCGTTCTGGCCCGTGGTGCCGTCGAGCACCAACAGCGTTTCGTGAGGCGCGCCGGGCAGCTCCTTCTCGATGACCCGGCGCACCTTGGACAGCTCCTGCATCAGGTGCGACTTGTTGTGCAGGCGGCCGGCGGTGTCGATCAGCACCACGTCGGCGCCGCGGGCCTTCGCCGCGGTCACCGCGTCGTGCGCGACGGCGCCCGGATCGGAGCCGGCCTTGTGCTTGATCATCGGGACGCCGATGCGGTCGGCCCACATCTGCAGTTGCTCGATGGCCGCGGCGCGGAAGGTATCGGCGGCGCCGAGGATGACGCTGCGACCCTCATTCTTCCAGCGGGTGGCGAGCTTGGCGATGGTCGTCGTCTTGCCGGTGCCGTTCACGCCGACGACGAGGATGACGAACGGCTTCGCGCTCGCGACGTCGATCGTCTCCTGCTGCCGCCTCGGGATGAGCGCCCGGGTCTCCTCGCGCAGCACCTCGGTCAGGCGGTCCATCTTCGTGATCCGCTCGTCGCGGACGCGCGACTCGATGCGGTCGACCAGGGACATGGTCAGCTCCGCGCCGATGTCGGCGCCAAGCAGGCCTTCCTCCAGGCCGTCGATGGCCGCCTTGTCGATGGGCAGGTCCGGGACCATCGCCTCCTTGACCTTCTCGATGATCTCGGTGTGAGTCATGAAGAGGCCGCGCTTCAGTTTGTCGAAGAAGGTCTTCTCAGCCATGTCCCTGGTCGCGGCGCGCGAGCGCGTTGCGGACCATCTCCTCGTCGATGGTGATGACGCCGCCCTGCGCGGGCTCGAACTCCAGCCCGCGGATGACGCGGCGGTAGGTCTCGCGCAAGGCGCGTGCCCCGAGGCGCTTCTGCTTCGCCGCATCCCAGGCGATGGCGATGAGCGCGCCGCGGGTGATGTTCAGGTCGATGCCGTAGGTGGCGAAGTACTCGCGCGAGGTGCGGAAGATCGCGCCGTCGGGCTCGACGAAGATGCGCGCCAGCTCTTCCTCGCCCAGGTCGTCGAGCACGATGATCGACTCGAAGCGGGAGAGGAACTGGGGCGTCATCCCGTAGCGGAAAAGGTCCTCGTATTTGAGGTAGTCGCGCAGGTGGAAGGGCAGCTCCTCGCGCACTTCACCGGACGCCGAGACGACGACGATCGGCTTCATCGGCGCGACGTCCTGGCCGATGGTGGCCCGGCGCAGCACGGCGTCGTACAGTTCCTCGAACGCGCCGCCGGCGACGAAGAGGATGCTCGAGGAGTTGACGGCGTAGACCTGCCCGTCGGCCTCGAACTCGACGTTCTCGTTCTCCATCAGCGTGAGGAGCGCCTCCTGGGCCACGATGCCCCGCACGTTCGGCGCGTTGCTGACGTGGGCCCGGATCTTGTCCACCTCGTCGATGAAAACGATGCCGTGCTCGACGGAGCGGAGCACGCGTCGCAGCGGCGCATCGGCGCCGAACATCTGCTTGGCATTGGAGAAGAGCCGCCCCAGGACCGCTTTCTGATATCCCTGCCGCTCCTCGGCCAGGACGTTGGCGTTGATGCGGACGATGTTCGCGTAGTCGGAGAGGCCGGGCCGCGAGGAGAGAAAGCGCTCCACGGCGCGCATGAGGGTGGTCTTGCCCGAGCCGCTGTTGCCGATGAGGAGCATGTTCGGCGCCGGATGCCCGACCAGGTGCTTGACGACGGCGACGGCGATCTCCCGGATCGCCGCATCCTGGCCGACGACGTCCTTGCGCAGCTCCTCGAAGATGTCCCGGGGGCGGAGGGGGAACGGCATGCGGGTGGGGAGTATAAATGGTTGTTAGTTGTTGGTTGCTGGTCCGATGCGCCTTGCGGATCCGCGAAGGACCGCGCAGGTAGCGGCCGGACGGCGAGAGGTCGCTGGTCCGAGGAGCCGCGCAAATCCGCGGGGCTCGTCCTACTAACAACCAACAACTAACAACCAACAACTACGTCACCAGCGACACGATGATCGCAATCAACAACACCGCCACCACTCCCACCGAGATGTAGAACGCCTGGACGGTGGAGCGGTGCATGTTGACCTTGTCGCGGCGCTCGCCGAGGAGGTACTGGAGGTATTCCACGCGGGGGCGGACGGAGCCGACTTTCTCCTCCAGGTTGGGATACAGCACCTGGTTGATGTCGGGGACGAAGACGACGGGGATGAACGTCGCGCCGCCGCTGCGGGTGACGAAGATGTCGAGCATCTCGTTGTGCGGCTGGTCGCCTTCCGCGACGAGGCAGTGATAGACGGTCGTCGACTGGAGGACGGTCAGCACCTTCTGCATCAGGCTGCGGCCCTTGTAGGTGTTGGTCACCGTCTGCGAGGTCTGGCGCAGGATGCGCTCGTTCAGCTCCGGGACGCGGGTGAAGATGAACACCGTCTCGCCGGCGGCGAAGGAGATCTGTTCCGCGCGGCGGAAGATGATTTCCCCGAAGTTCGTCCAGTCGTCGACGGACTGCTCGGTGGTGAACCCCTCCTCCTGGAGGCGGGCCATCAGGCGCGTCACGGGATCGGAGTCGGAAGGGGACTCGGGCGGTTTCTCAGCTATCAGTTCGTGCATATTTCCTGACGAGACGGATGAGTTTGTCGAATTCGAACGGCTTCTCCATGAAGTCGTCCGCGCCGCATTCGCGCGCTTTCCTGGCGATGTCGGCGTCGCCGGAGACGACGACGTAGGGGATCTCCTTCGTTTCCGGCTGGGCCTTGAGCGCGCTGCAGAGCTGATCGCCGCCCATACCCTTGATGGTGAGGTCGGCCAGGATCATGGCCGGCCGCGTGACGCGGGCCCGGTCGAGCGCGGAGTGGCCGTCGGCCACGACCTCGCTCTCGAAGCCGTTGCGCTGCAGGATCTTCGAGATCAGTTGCGCCACGGGGGCATCGTCTTCCACGACCAGGATCACGGCGGGTCACCTCATGTCTCGAACCGCACCCGGACCCGCTTGCGCAGATGTCCGAGCGTCGCGCCGGCCAGCGCCCCGACGGCGTTCGTCACCGTGTCGGCGAACGTCGTGACGCGCGTGGGCAGCGAGTATTGCCACATGGCCACGCCCATCGCAAAGACGATTCCCGCCGCGCAGGTGATGGCATACGCCGCCGGGCGCGGCCGCTCCGGCCGGTCGACGGCGACGAACATCAGAAATCCCCACGGGACGAAGAAGAGAAGGTTGGCGATGACGGGCATGAGGCCGGCCAGGAGCACATCGGGCGAGATGGTGCGGTAGCGCATGATGCGCGCCGCGGTCTCCAGCAGCGGATGGGCGTCCTTGGCGTAGGCGCGGCCGGACAGGACCCAGACCAGCGCCACCATCGAGGCGGAGGTGAGGACGAGCAGCAGCACGGTCGCCCACTTCGGCACTCGGATGACGCGCGTCTCCAGTTTGCCCATCGCCGCGCATTATCTCGGACATCTCGGACACGGGGCCGAACATTGCCGGTTCTGTGCCGGGGCCGAGCCGGTACAATGACCAATAACTGCTGATGGCCGCCCCCCTGGTCCGGTTCGCATCCTACCGAGAGATCGCTGCTGCCGTCGCCGCCCGCGCCGCGGAGCGGGCGCCGCGCGCCGGCTTCCACTGGCCCGCATCCGTCATCGTTCCCTCACGCGGCGTAGCCGACGCCATCTCGGCCGAGCTGCTCCTCCATCTGCCCAACGGGGTGGCCGGCCTGCAGATGCCGACCATCGAGACGCTGGCCCGCAACGTCCTCAACGATGCCGGCGAGTACCCGCGCATCGCCTCGGATGCCGAGCGCCGGCTGGCCATGCGCCTCGCCGCCCGCTCGGTGGACGACCCGATGATGGAGAGCCGCGGCATCGGGTCGTCCAC
>DATEOX010000768.1:0-18781 GCA_035273585.1 Thermoanaerobaculia bacterium | reverse complement strand
GATAGTTGAGAACACCCGCCGCGACGGCGATTGGCAGCAGCACGAGGAGGATGGCCAGCGACGTGAAGCTGACCCGCACGCCATGCGCGCGCAGCGTCTGCGGATCGAGCCGCGCCGCGCGCAGCTCGGACTCGAAGCGCGCCACCTCCGACTCGAGATGCGAGAGCCGCGGCCGGTCGTGCTCGCGCAAGTAGAGGTAGCCCTCCACGAAGCGCTTGCGGATCTCGAATTCCTCGGCCAGGGCGGCGTCGCCGGCGGTGAAGATCCGCTCCGCGCGCTGCACCAGGTCGAGCGCGGCGTGCGAGTCGGCCTGCAGGGTGACCTCCGCCAGCCGCTGCTCGATGGTGCGCGTCAGCTCTTCGACCGGCTCCGGAGCCGGCTCGCCGTTTTCATCGACGGGCGCCGCCTGCACGGCGATCGGGTCGCCGAACCATACCAGCGCGTCGCTGCGGAACGTGTATTTCTCCGTGTAGTAGATGCCGGTGGGGATCACGGCGATCTCCGGCAGTCCCGCGCCGAGAGCGATGCGCGCCGCGCCGGTCTTGAGCTCCTTGAGGCGCGCATCGCTATGCGTCGTCCCCTCGGGGAAGATGGCAATCGCGCCGCCTTTGGCCAGCACCTGCCGCGAGCGGGTGAACGTCTCGCGGTTCGAGCCGGCGACATTGTCCTGCTTGCGATAGACCGGAATGCCCTCGAACGCGCGCGCGAACCAGCCGATGAGCGGATAGCGGAAGAGCGGCGCCTTGGCCAGGAACGACACCGGCCGCGGCGCGAAGCACAACACGAACAGCGGATCGACCAGCCCGTTCGGATGATTGACGGCGAAGATGACCGGCTTGTCCGCCGGGATGCGCTCCAGCCCGACGAGCTCGATGCGCCGGAAGAAGACCTTCGCCGCGAACCGGAAGAAGCGGGTAAACGCGTCGCGTGTCGTCATCCTGAGCCGCGAAGACGGCGAAGGATCTCCTCGCACTTGCCGGGAGATCCTTCGGCGTCTTCGCGCCTCAGGATGACACAGTGCGCCCGCCCCGCCATGCGGCGTACGACCAGATGATCCCCGCCCCGAGGATCGCCACCGGCACCATCAGGAAGGCGCGCTCCAGCGAGCTCGCATCGGAGACGATGCCGATGAGCGGCGGCGAAGGCACATCGCCCAGCGCATGCATCACGAAGATGGACAGCGCGACGGCGCTGGCGCGCTCGGTGGGGGCGACGAGGTTCACGATGGCGGAGTTCACCGGGCCTGTCGAAGCGAAGACGAAGATCTCGGCGATGACCATCGCCGGCAGGTAGATCCGCTTGTCGGGCTGGCTGAACGAGATGTAGGCGAACGGCGCCGCGAGGAGCGCGGAGACGCCGCAGACCCAGAGATACGACTCCTTCGTCCGCTTCAGCAGCCAGTCGCCGGCCCAGCCGCCGAGGAATGTGCCGAAGAAGCCGGTGGCGATCACGATCGAGCCGAACACCTTCGTCGCCTCGCCGTGCGAGAGGCCGCGCTCGCGGATCAGAAACGCCGGCGTCCAGAAGGCGAGGCCGCCGAGAGCGAACGTGTAGGCGGCATAGCCGAGGACCGTGAGCAGGTACTGGCGGTTGCGGAAGAGGTCGAGATAGGCGGCGAGCGGCGTCTTCGCCGGCGCATCGTGAGCGGGGGCCGCATCGTGCAGGCCGCGCGGCACCTCCTTCACGGCCAGCACGAGGAGCGAGAGCAGCAGCCCGGGCGTGCCGGCGATCCAGAACGCGCCGCGCCATCCGAAGTGCTCGTTGGCGAAGCCGCCCACCACGTATCCGAGCGCGGAGCCGACCGGAATGGCGGCGAAGAAGACGGCGAAGACGCGGCCGCGCTTCTCGATCGGGAAGTGATCGGAGAGCAGCGCCGGGGCAATCGTCCCGTAGGCCGCCTCCCCCACCCCCACCATCGAGCGGGTCATGAACAGCGACGCGAAGCCGCGGGCGAAGCCGGCCAGCGCGGTGGCCACGCTCCAGATGGCCACGCCGAGGGCGATGAGCGGCGGGCGGCGCGCGCGGTCGCCGAAGACGCCGAACAAAGGGGAGGTCAGCATGTAGACGACGATGAAGCCGGTGGCCAGCCAGCCGAGCTGCGTGTCGGTGAAACGGAGGTCGGCCTTGATCGACTCGAGCACCGCGGCGAGGACGAAGCGGTCGAGATAGTTGAAGAGATTGATGAAAGTGAGGACGGCCAGCGCGTACGAGGCCGCTCGTCGCGCGGCGGGCGTCTCTTCGAGCGGCATCGACCGAAGTGTAGCCTGACCGAAACCGGCGCGCCGGCAAAACGTAAACAGTGACGGTTATCATGCAGGCATTCATGAAACGGCTCGTACCGCTCGGCGCCTGCGTGGTGGGCATCATCCTGCTCGCGGTCCTCATCCCGCGCTTCAACACCGCGCAGCCGATGGGCATCTCGGTCACGCGCGACGAGGCGCACCGCATCGCCGACGTGCAGGCGCGGGAGCTCGGCATCCCGGTGGACAAGGCCTGGACCGACGAGGTGTGGGTCGGCTCGCCACTCCTCGACCGGGAGCTCGATCCTGATCCCGCCCGCCGGCTGCGGGCCAATGCCGATCCGGTGATCGGGCCGCGCCTGGGCGGCCATCGCATCAACTACTTCCGCCGCGGCGCGGACAAGTTCACGCCGTACGGCTACGTCTACCTGGACCACGACGGCAGGGTGATCGCCACGCGCGTCCGCTATCGCCCTGAAGACCCGGGCGGAAAACCGACCGAGGCGGAGCTGCAGCCGGTGGCCGACGCCTTCGTCCGCTCGCGCGTCTTCCCCGGCGCGCCGTCGCCGCAGTTCGAGGGGGCGCGGCCGAACGTGCTGCGCAAGCGCACCGACTGGATCTTCCGCTACCGCGTGCCGAGCTCGTTCGCCATCGGCAACATCGTCCCGTATCTCTACGTGCACTACGCTGGCGGCAAGCTCGCGGGCTGGGAGCTGATCGAGGAGTACGCGGACGGCAGCACGTTCCGCGGCGACGCGGGCGGCATCGCCACGACCTTCATTCGCTTCATCTGCATCTACGGGCTGCTGCTCGTGCTGCTCATCATCTTCCTCAAGAAGTACCACGCGGGCGAGGTGGGCGTCGGTACCGCCTCCGGCCTCTTCGCCGCGACTGTCCTCCTCTGGTTGGTCTGGGACTTCCTGGCCGGCGCCGCCGCCGCCGACGGCTCGGGCATGGGCAACGGCATCGACGCGCAGCAGACGGCCCTCACCGTGATGGGCTTCAAGTTCCTCTTCTTCGACCTGCCGATGGCGGTGGTCGTCTTCTTCGCCTGGGCCGTGGGCGAGAGCTACGCGCGGGAGCGGTGGGGCCACCGCCTCGCCTCGTTCGATGCGATCCTCCGCCGCGATCCGTTCAACGCCACGGTCGGCCGCTCGGTCCTGACCGGCATCCTCTATGCGCCGGCCATGGCCGCGGCGGCGTTCCTCATCGGGCTGATCCCGATCGCGCTGCGCCTCGGGCGTCCGGCCATCGGACCGGGGACGGAGAGCATCATCGGCCTGGGCGGTCCGGCCATCGCGGTGATCATCGCCGGCATCGATGCGCTCCTCTTCTCCGTCATCGGCGTGCTCTTCATCCTCGCCGCCTGCAACCGCCGCCGGCTGCTGCCGCTGGGCATCCTCCTGGCCGCGATCTTCGCCCTCATCATGAACGTCGGCGAGCTGCCGCTCGATCCGAACGTGCAGCGGATGCTCTTCAGCTTCGGCGCCGGGCTGGCCGGCATCGGGATCTTCCTCGCCTACGACCTGCTGGCCACGGCGGTGGCCACGTTCGGCGCGTCGCTCCTCATCGCCTCGCTGCCGCTGGCCAGCGTCGCGCGCGGCTCGATGCTTCGCGAGCTGCTGTGGACGATCGCCGTGCCGCTGGTGGTCGTGACGCTGTTCGCCATCGCGGCGAGGCTCACCGGCCGGGAGGTGGTCTACACGTACGAGGACCTCGCCCCGCACGTGAAGCGCATCATCGAGCGGGAGCGGGTGAAGGCGGAGATCGACGCGGCGAACCGCATCCAGGCCGCATTGCTGCCCCTCGACACGCCCTCGCTGGCCGGCGCCTCGGTCGCCTCGCACTACCGCGCCGCGACGGAGATCGGCGGCGACTACTTCGACTTCCTCCCCCAGCCCTCGGGCGAGATCGGCATCGCCTTCGGCGACGTCTCCGGCCACGGCCTGACCAGCGGCATCGTGATGGCCATGGCCAAGGCGGCGCTCCTGGTGCAGGTCGACAACGACCCCTCGCCGCGCGCGGTGCTGACGGTGCTCAATAACATCGTGATGAAGACCGCTCCGAAGCGCATCCTGATGACGTTCTTCTTCGGCCTGCTCGACCCGCGCGCGCAGCAACTGCGCTTCTCCTCAGCCGGCCACCTCGATCCGTACGTCTATCGCGCCGAGGGGCGCCGCCTCGAGGCGCTCTCGTCGTGGGGTTTCCCGTTAGGCGTCCGCCGCCGCGACCCCTTCCAGGAGCACACCGTGGACTTCGCCGCCGGCGACCGCCTCATCCTCTACAGCGACGGCCTGATCGAAGCGGTCGACGACGACGGAGAGCCGTTCGGCTTCGAGCGCTTCGAGAAGACCCTCCTCGAGCACGGCCGCGGCAGCGCGGACGACATCAAGAAGGCCCTGCTGGCCTCGATCCGCAAGTTCACCCGCAACCGCCCCCCCGAGGACGACCAGACGCTGGTGGTGGTGTCGTTCGACGAGATCGCCGCCGCCCGCGTGGTGCCGCGGGTGGGGGAGATGGCGGTGAGCGAGACGGTGAACTGAATGATGAATGATGAATGATGAACGAGGCCGGCATCCGGTCGGCCCCCCTGTGTTCATCATTCATCATTCATCCTTCATCCTTCATCGGTACAATCCGCCCCCTATGGCGAAACCCGAAATCCCGAACAAAGTCATCTACTCCATGGTCGGAGTGTCGAAGTACTACGACAAGAAGCAGGTCCTCAAGGACATCTACCTGTCGTATTTCTATGGCGCGAAGATCGGCGTCATCGGCCTGAACGGCTCCGGCAAGTCCTCCCTCCTGCGCATCCTGGCCGGCATCGACAAGGACCACCTCGGCGAGACGGTGCTCTCCCCCGGCCACACCGTCGGCTTCCTGGAGCAGGAGCCGCAGCTCGACCCCACCCGCACCGTCCGCCAGATCGTCGAGGAAGGGGTGCAGGAGACAGTCGACCTCCTGAAGGAGTTCGACGAGATCAACAACGCGTTCGGCGATCCCGACGCGGACATGGACAAGCTCATGGACCGCCAGGCGAAGGTCCAGGACAAGCTCGACGCCGCCGGCGCGTGGGACCTCGACTCGAAGCTGGAGATGGCCATGGACGCTCTCCGCTGCCCGCCGGGCGACACGCTCATCGCCACCCTCAGCGGCGGCGAGAAGCGCCGCGTCGCGCTCTGCCGCCTCCTCCTCCAGGAGCCGGACATCCTCCTCCTCGACGAGCCGACCAACCACCTCGACGCGGAGAGCGTGCAGTGGCTGGAACAGCACCTCCAGCAGTACGCCGGCACGGTCATCGCCGTCACCCACGATCGCTATTTCCTGGACAACGTCGCGGGCTGGATCCTGGAGCTCGACCGCGGCCAAGGTATCCCCTGGCAGGGCAACTACTCGTCCTGGCTGGAGCAGAAGAAAACGCGCCTGCAGCAGGAGGAGAAGTCGGAGTCGCAGCGGCAGAAGACGCTGGAGCGCGAGCTGGAGTGGATTCGGATGTCGCCCAAAGGCCGTCACGCCAAAGGGAAGGCGCGCATCAACGCCTACGAGAGCCTGCTGGAGCAGGAGACGCAGCAGAAGATCAACGAGCTGGAGATCTACATCCCCGCCGGCCCGCGCCTCGGCAACGTGGTGGTAGAGGCGAGCGACGTCGACAAGGCCTACGGCAACAACCTGCTCATTGATGGGATGTCGTTCCAGCTCCCGCCGGGCGGCATCATCGGCGTGATCGGCCCGAACGGCGCCGGCAAGACGACGCTCTTCCGGATGATCGTCGGCCAGGAGAAGCCGGACGACGGCACGATTCGCGTCGGGGACACGGTCCGCCTGGCCTACATCGACCAGAACCGCACGCTCGATCCGAACAAGTCGATCTTCGAGGAGATCTCCGGGGGCGGCGACGTGGTGCAGCTCGGCACCCGGGAGATGAACTCCCGCGCGTATGTCGCGCGCTTCAATTTCTCCGGCTCGGACCAGCAGAAGAAGGTGAGCAATCTCTCCGGCGGCGAGCGAAACCGCGTCCACCTGGCGAAGATGCTCAAGGAAGGGGCGAACGTGCTCCTCCTCGACGAGCCGACGAATGACCTCGACGTGAACACGATGCGCGCCCTCGAGGAGGCGCTGGAAAGCTTCGCCGGCTGCGCCATCGTGATCAGCCACGACCGCTGGTTCCTCGACCGCGTGGCGACGCACATCCTGGCCTTCGAAGGCGACAGCAAGGTCTATTGGTTCGACGGCAACTTCACCGAGTACGAGGAAGACAAGCGCAAACGCCTCGGCGCCGAAGCGGACCAGCCGCACAGGATCCGGTACCGGCAACTGAGCAGGTGAGCCGCGCCGGGGACTTTCGGCGGCATTGCCGGGCGATGCACAATGAAGCATGCGCAGATGGTGGGTCCTCCTTGTCTTCATCCTTTCTCTCTCCGTCCATGCTCAGCCGCTGAAGAACGTGCAGATCCTCACCGGGCTGTCGCGTCCCGAGCTCCAGCGCGTCATGAATGAGATGGCCGCCGGCCTGGGCGTGCACTGCCACTATTGTCACGCCAATGACGACAGCCGCGGAGCGAGCGATACGAAGCCGCAAAAGGCGCGCGCCCGGGAGATGATCCGCATGGTCATGGACCTCAATGCCCGCCACTTCGGCGGGCAACCGGTCGTGACCTGTTTCACCTGCCACAATGGCAAGCCGCACCCGGCGCTCACGCCTCCGCTGCCTCAAGCGGTACCGGCTGAACCGGTGACCGCCGAACCGAAGTTGCTCCCGACCGCGGCAGCGGTGATTCAGAAGTATGTGGCGGCCGTCGGCCGCGAGCTGGCTCCGGAGACGCCGCGGCTGTTCAAGGGAACGCACAAGTCGCCGACCGGACCGCCGATAAAGTTCACCATCCTCAACGTCGGCGAGCAGTCGCGTGGCGAAATTCAGTTGCCGGATGGCTCGCTCGTGACGCAGGGGGTCGAGGCGACCGGCGGGTGGATACGCGACAAGAACGGAGTGCGCGACATGACACCGGAGGAACTGGTCACCGCTCGCATGAGCCGGCGCGCCTTCGCGCCGTTCTACACCTCGGCCATCGGCGATGACGCTCGCGTCACCGATTCGGAGACGATCGGTGACCGCAGCGCGTGGGTCGTCCGCACCGCGACGGCGCGCTACTGGTTCGATTCCGAAAGCGGTTTGCTGCTGAGACGCGTCGTTTATTACAACAGCCCGGTTGGGCGTATCCCCGAGCAGACGGACTTCGACGACTATCGCGACGTCGGCGCATTGAAGCTGCCATTCGTCACGCGCGTCGCGCTCGTCGACCCCTGGTCCGGCGGATTGCGCCAGGCGGAAACAATCCAGGTCGGAGTGGCGATCGCACCGGGCGAATTCGAGAAACCCGCGCCGGGCGGAGGCTCGGCGAGGTGAGTCCCCTCACACGAGCATTCGTGCATTTCCGGAATCACTTTGTCCTGAGTTGATGTCGTCGAGCACGCACGCAGCGGTCGTCGAGTCTCTGCACATTTTGGCAAATAACGTTTGGCGCGAATTGCAAGTCAGGCAGCTGCAACGGTTTTCGCGGCGCGATTTAACGGTTCCGCTCCTCGACTCGATCGAAAGACATGCGCCTCGAACCGGCGCACGACATGCTTTCAAGCGAGCGCTCAGGAGGCTTCAACCATGAGAATCGTCAATGCAGTTGCAGTGGCTATCGTCACTCTCAGCAGCTTCGCCTGCGCCACTCAGTATCGTTCCAGTGACACCAGCCTGACCGGTGGTTTCACAGAGATACGCCTCGCTCCGAATCAGTGGCGCGTGCTCGTCGAAGGCAACGGATTCACCACGCGCGGTGAGGCGGAGCAGTTTCTCCTGCGACGCTGTGCCGAGCTCACGCTCGAGCAAGGCAAACGTTACTTCGTACTGGACGGACATGACGCGTGGCTGAACGCGTGGCGGTCCCGCTCCGGTGTACAGCACACGGCGCCGGCAAACTCCGCCGTTGTGACCGCGCTCGACGAAAGCGAACAAAGGGCTTTCGACGCCGCTCAAATCGTCGCGGAAACGAACGACGCGGCGGGCGGCAAACTCTCAGATGCGGCCCGTCATACGCTCGAACTGGTCGCGCCGAGATCATAGCTACCAGACGGCGTCGCGCGACCGTGAGTCGCGCGACGCTCATCTCGTGATTTGCTCGATGCGCCTAAAGTGCTTGGCGAGCCGCACGGCGGGTTTCGCGTGCCGAAGTCGGAGCGGCGCGGCGGTTGCCGCCGAGGAGTTGCAGGGAACGACTGGCGAACTGCAACCGTCGCGACGCCGTCACGCGGGTTTCTCCCGCCGCTCCTTGTGGTTCGATTGCCTTTCGCCACTTGGGTAGATTGTAACTGCGATCGTCCCACTCACTTCTGCGACTGCTGCCACCGTCGACGGCCTGAGCGCAAGAGCGGATGCGTGCGGGCCGGACGGGGCTTCACAACCGATGTCGAAGCGCCGTTCGGAAGCGCTGTTCCAAAGCGTTCGAGCCGGTTCCGGCAGCCTTCTTATGAGCTTGACCAATCCCATGATGATGGCATCTGGTTTTTGTTGCCAGCCGCTGCCCGCCAACTCAACGGCCGCGAGATGACGTGTTCCTTGCTTGCCGACAAAGAGAACCGCGACCGTTTCTCCGAGAGCAGTAGCGAAGAGATCCAGCGGTCGTCGGGAGTACACCTCGAGATCGACGTTCAAAAAGCCATCAATGAACTTGCGTTTGCTAGCCATCGCTTGAACGATCATATCTGTTCGTCTCTCGCGCTACGACAGCTCCGAGCGCAAGCGATGGCTGCCGCCTGTCTCCACTTCTACAACCACCACCGCGCTCACTCCGCTCTTGCGTACAACGCACCAGTCAGTCGCCCGGATAGGAACAACCTCCTGATACGCAACGGTTAGCCCGCGTAGACGCGCATCGATCGTTCGTCTATGCGCGAAATCATCGGCGCTGCGCTAAAAACGGTTCTTCGCTGTTTCAGGTGGGTTGAGTAGCCTGCGCTGACGGAGCGAGTCAAGGCGCTGGCGGGCCTCCTTCGCTGCGCTCCGGCCCTTCGGGTGACCCGCTCCTACGCTTCGGCTGGTAGGCAGTTATGCGGCCGAAGCGGAGCTTCGACCGCGCTATCGTCGGTCGTATGAACGATCGCGATCTGTTTGCGCTGGCTCTGGGTCTGACGAAGCCATGGTTAGTATCATCCGTGGAGCTCGATGCGGATCAGAAGAAGCTCGATCTCTCGATCGACTTCGAGCGGGGCAGCGTGTTTTCGTGCCCCGAGTGCGGAACGGCTGGATGCAAGGCGTACGACAGCGAACAGCGGCGGTGGCGGCACCTGAACTTCTTCGAGTACGAGACCCATCTGAGCGCTCGGATGCCGCGAGTCCGCTGCAGCAAGTGCGGGATGCGACCGTTGGCTGCACCATGGGCGCGGCCGGGCAGCGGCTTCACGCTGCTGTTTGAAGCGTTGATTCTGACGCCGGCTGCACACATGCCGGTGCGAGCGGCGGCGCGGCTGGTGGGTGAGCACGACACGCAGATCTGGCGTTTGCTGCACCACTACGTAGATCAGGCCAGACGAGTACGAGACGGCCGAGAGGTCACGCAGGTGGGAATCGAGGAGACGGCGAGTCGGCGGCGGTTCCAGTACCTGAGCCTGTTCGTGGATCTCGAGCAGGCACGCGTGCTGTATGTGACGTAGGGGCACAAGGCCGCGACGGTGCAGGAGTTCCGCGACGATCTGAAAGAGCACCGAGGCGATCCCGAGCTCGTGGCAGAGATCTGCTGCGACATGTCGCCGGCGTTCATCAGCGGCGTGGAAGCAGCCTTTCCACAGGCGGCGATCACGTTCGACAAGTTTCACGTTCTCCAACTTCTCGGCAACGCGGTGGATGCGACGCGTAAAGCCGAGAGGGCACAGCATCCGGAGCTCAAAGGCTGGCGTTACGCATTGCTGCGCAATCCAGAAACGAGCGCACGTCAGCTGTTGCAGTTCAAATCTGAACTCAAGCGGCGCTCGCGCTCGCCAGTCTTTCTCCGCAGCAGCAGATTCGAGAACTGAAGCCACGCCTCAAGCTGAAACTCATAGAACGACGAGATCACCTGAAAGCACCCCAACTCGCATTCGTCGCAACGCTTCGGCTCCACGTGCTGCACGAAGCAACCGGCACGAATCGTTCCCGCGTGGTCGACGGATATAGCCAGCCAGTCGTGACATGGCAATACACCGGGATCAGCGATCAAACGCGAACTCGGATTGAGAATATTGAAGTCATCCTTAAGCCGGAGAATATCGGTCTTTGTTTCAGCCAGGTCACGGGGTGAGAGGACGTTCGTGATGACACCTTTGTAGGGATACTCGAACGTGAAAAGAACGGCGTCAACGGACGACGCAACACCTTCGACGGTTTCGCGAAGACAGTGCCGGTTTCGCCGACTCACTACCACAATCGCTACAACGCTGCGGTCGTCGCGGGTCGCCAGCGACCGCTGCAAACGATCGTATGAGCCTTTGCCGCGCACTTGATCATGAACTTCCCGTGGCCCATCGACGCTTACCGTAAACGCAGATGCGGCAAACCTCCACGGAGGCGTGATGGCGTTGGTAGCGAGAATACTGATACTGCCGCTTCCCGCCACCGCGTTTAGCAAATCAGGCAGGTCGTGCCGCAAAGTTGGCTCACCGCCTTCGAGCACAAACACACGTACGCCCTCAGATGCCAGTTGCGCGATCACTCTTCGCCAGTGGGAGGTGGATAACTCTCCAGCGAAATTACCAGCGCTGGTGTGCCAAGGACAATACTCGCAATCGAGGTTGCACCGCTGCGTTACTTTCAGGTAGGCGACGAGAGGTGAGCGGTCCCCGATCATCCAACGGACGCGACGGAAGGCAAACTCTGGTAGCGACGCTCTCATGCGTTGGTCGCCGTCTCCGCCTGGGTGCGCTGATACGTTCTCTTGGTTCGCTTGACGACTCCTTCAAACCATTTGGTCTTCGGGCAAAACGTAAGCGACAACGGCCGTAATGATCCCAAGAAGTGTCAGCGTACAGGTCCACATCGCGCGCACGTCTTTTGGAATCAACACCTTGTCACCGTTGAGATCTCGGACGTATGAAACATAGGCAGCGGCCAGCCATGTAGCGAACACCATTCCGGAGTACACCCAGATGAGCCGAGATTTGGAACCTCCGATCATCTCCTTCTGGAGTTCAAAGAGAAGCACAAGTGTGATTAGCACTGAAAGCAGGGGAGCATAGAAGCTGTCGCTGGTACCGCCGGTACGTAAGACCGCCACGACGAGCGCGACCAGATCTATGCCGAAGATTGTCAGACTGACGACCTCCGCGACGTATTTAAGTCGTTCGAACACCCATTCCGACACCCACGGCAGAACGAACGCAACGGAGATGACTACGAGGGCGGCGATGGTCGTGAGAACCGCGATGAACCTACATTCCGCGCGCCATACGCCGTCGGGCGCCAGTAGCAGTGGTAGCCAACAGATGACGCCCGCGAGAAGTTCCGCTCCAGCGACTGTGGCGAGTCGCGCAAAGGCTTGATCGCGCTCCATTATTCGCTCCGGATATCGCGCAGTATACATCTCCGCGTTGATGCGGTTCTTCGCGTCCGCCCAACTATCGATTAGGCTGCAGACATGCCGCGGCCTCTTACATTAGAGCGATAGTAGGTCTGTCATACAGCGGGCTACGCAGCACTCGATGATTGGGATGCTGACGATTGGCTGTACGTTGCGCTCGCCGCACCCCCGTTGAAGCTGACGCGGCCCTCCCCTGGCCCAGCGGCGTCCGCGGCTTCGCCGCTCCCGCCACCTTCCTCTTCCCCAGCGCGCACTGCGTCACGCCGGTTGCAAACACCGGCGGGGGTGATTGCGCGCGCCGCGCGGCAACCGGCGCGCCGCTCCGGCTTCGGGAGGGGGGGCGGTAGGCCGCGCAGCTTAACGGTCGCATGAGGACACAGGCAACCTCAGGCATACCGAACGTCCGTTCAGTTACATTCCTGCTACAACCTCGTGAATTCGCAAACCAAGTTTTTGTATATTCACAGGCTCCGACGCTGACCCACCTTTGCCCAACCGGCCGTCCGGAAAGCACTTAGCCGCAGGGGGCCGGGTGGCCGGCGGAATGCACTGGAAGCGCCTCAGTTCCCAACAATTTAGGAGGAGAAATATGGGAGTCAGCAGGCGTGCCCTATTTTTGACCATCCTCCTGTCGCTCGTTGCCGCCAACGCGGTCTTCGCGCAGACAGGGGCCACCACCTCCACCCTCTTCGGCACCGTGACCACCGACGGCAAAGCGCTGCCCGGCGTCACGGTCGTGATCTCGTCCCCGGCCCTGCTCGGGACGCGCACGACCGTCACCGGTGAAGGCGGCGGCTATACCTTCGGCGCGGTCCCCCCCGGCGTCTACACCGTGCAGTTCAACCTCGAGGGGATGCAGCCCGTCACCCGCAAAGTGACGGTCAGCCTCGTCCAGCCCAGCCGCGCCGACGCGGAGATGAAGCTCGGCGCCGTGACCGAGGCCATCACTGTGACGGCGGCCGCGCCGGCGGTGCTGGAGACCACCCAGGTCGGCGCGAACTTCACCGGCTCGCAGATCGAGAAGCTGCCGGTGGCGCGCAACATCCGCCAGACCGTCCTCCTCGCCCCGGGCGTCAACCCGAACGGCGTGAACAACCAGATCACCATCTCCGGCGGCCCCTCCTATGACAACGTCTTCCTGGTCAACGGCGTGGTCGTGAACGAGAACCTGCGCGGGCAGCCGCAGAGCCTCTTCATCGAGGACGCCATCCAGGAGACCACCGTCCTGACCGCGGGCATCTCGGCCGAGTACGGGCGGTTCACGGGCGGCGTCGTCTCGACGCTGACGAAGTCGGGAGGCAACGAGTTCTCCGGCTCCTTCCGCGACTCGCTGACCAACCAGGCCTGGACCGACCGGGCGCCGCTGGCCACCGTCGATCCGGCGGACAAGATCAACTCCGTCTACGAGGCGACCCTCGGCGGGCGGATCATCCGCGACCGGCTCTGGTTCTTCGCCGCCGGCCGCAAGGCCAAGACCAGCGTGCAGCGCTCCACCGTCTTCACCAACCTCCCCTTCGTGAACGGCTTCGACGAGTCGCGCTACGAAGGCAAGCTCACCGGCCAGATCACCGCCCGGCACAACATCGTCGCCTCCTACCTCGACGTGAAGAACGACGAGACCAACAACTTCTTCCCCGACATCTACGACATGGACAGCATCGTGCCCTCCCGCAGCCTGCCGAACTCGCTGCGCACGGCCAACTACAACGGCATCTTCACCAACAGCCTCCTGGGCGAGGCGCAGTGGTCGGACAAGAAGTTCGCCTTCGTGAACAGCGGCGGGCGCTTCACCGACTTCGTCAAGGGGACATGGATCCAGGACACGGTCTCCAACGCGCGCATGAACGCCCCCGTGTTCTGCGGCGTCTGCACGAATGAAGAGCGCAACAGCGGCGGGGTGGGGGGCAAGCTCTCCTACTTCCTCAGCACGCGCTCCTTCGGCAATCACACCTTCGTGGCCGGCGGCGACCGCTTCCACGAGACGCGCGTCGTGAACAACCACCAGTCGGGCAGCGACTTCGTGGTCACCGCGCGCGTGATCGTGGTGGGCGACCAGGTCTTTCCGCGCTTCGACAGCGGCACGCAGCTCACCTGGCAGCCCATCCTGCTCAACTCCACCGGCACCGACCTCTCCAGCAAGGCGGCATTCATCAACGACCGGTGGGACTTCAACTCCCGCCTCTCCTTCAACGCCGGCCTGCGCTTCGACAAGAACCACGCGGTCGACGCCGACGGCAACCTGGTCTCGAACGACAAGAACATCAGCCCGCGGGTCGGGGCGATCTTCGACATCCGGGGCGACGGCCGGCAGCGCGTCTCGCTCTCCTTCGCCCGCTACGTGGCGAAGATCACGGACGGCTCGAACGTCCTCTCCACGGCGCAGGCCGCGGGCAGCCCCGGCACCTTCACCTGGGCCTACCGCGACGTGACCCTGCCGAACGGCACGGTGGTCAAGGCCACGCCGGTGAACCCGGCCGGCACGCCGAACTCGCAGCTCCTCACCGGCCAGCAGGCGCTGGCGGTGATGCTCGCCTGGTTCAACGCCATCGGCGGGACGAACTACACGAACTACGTCAGCACCTCGTATCCGGGCTTCGGCAGCCGTTTCCTCGAGGAGCTGAAGTCGCCCTCGACGGATGAAGTCTCGCTCGGCTACGGCACGACGCTCGGCCGCTCGGCCTTCGCCCGCGTCGATCTCGTGCACCGGCAGTGGCACAACTTCTACGGCCGGCAGGTGAACGATCCGAAGGCGCGCATCATCCCGCCGAACAACATCGCCGGCGACCTCTCCCTCACCGTCAACGACGACGAGTTCACCCGCCGCAAGTACGACGCGGTCGAGCTGCAGAGCCAGTGGCAGCCGGGCCGCCTGCTGCTGGGCGGCAACTACACCTGGTCGAAGCTGCGCGGGAACGACCTGTCCGAGGGCGCCGGCACGGCGACCATCCGCAACACACCGGGCGAGATCTTCTATCCCGAGTACCTGAACTACGCGAACCGCCGTCCGGACGGCTACCTGGGTCAGGACCGCCGCCACCGCGCGCGGGTATGGGCGGGCTATGACTTCGCCACGCCGATCGGCAACATCAACATCTCGGCGCTCGAGTCGTACGACTCCGGCTTCGCCTACTCGGCCCTCGGCTCCATCGACGCCACGGCCCGCAACGCGAACTTCGTCTATCACGACGCGCCGAAGAACCCGGGCTACGTGCTGAACGGCGCGGGGACGCTGCACGACTACTACTTCAGCAAGCGGGGCGAGTTCCGCACCGACAGCCGTCTGGCCACGGACCTCTCGCTCAACTACACGCTGCCGATCTACAGCCGTTACTCGATCTTCGCCCAGGCGCAGTTGCTGAACGTCTTCAACAAGAAGGTGGTGGTCGATCCTTCGCTGCTGAACACGAACGTCATCACCTCGCGCACGGGGACGCCGACCACGACCAACCCGGACGGCACGTACAAGGCGGGCGCGGGCCTCTTCCCGTTCAACCCGTTCACGGACAAGCCGATCCAGTGCCCGACGGGCGCCGCGCCGGCCACCTGCTTCGCCATGAAGGCGAACTACCAGCTCGATCCGCTGTTCGGCCAGGCGGCCAGCGCCGAGGCCTTCCAGGTCGCCGACCGCTCGCTCGCGCCGCGCACCTACCGGTTCTCGCTCGGGCTGCGGTTCTAAGTCGTCACATCTCGTCCACCGGTTGGCAGGGGCCTCGGCACACAAGCCGAGGCCCTTTTCGTCGGTAGTGAATTAGAATCGCGGGCAATCCAAATCGATCCGATGAACCACCACTGAGGAAGAGGAGGCCCCATGCACCATTCCCCGAAACGGGTGTTGTTCCTGCTCGCATCGCTCCTGTTGGCCTGCACGACTCTCTACGGCCAGGCGACGACGTCCACGCTCGTCGGCACGGTCACGAACGACGGCAAGCCGCTGCCCGGCGTCACCGTCACGGTGACCTCGCCGGCGCTGCTGGGGACGCGCGACACCGTCACCGTCGCCAACGGCGACTACTTCTTCCCGGCCCTGCCGCCGGGGAACTACTCCGTCACCTTCGAGCTCGAAGGGCTGCAGACCGTCACCCGCAAGGCGAACCTGAAGCTGGCCGAAACCAGCCGCGTGGACGCCGACCTGAAGGTGAGCAAAGTCGCGGAGTCGATCACCGTGACGGCCACCTCGCCGTCCGTGCTGGAGACGCCGCAGGTCTCGACGAACCTCGATGCGAAGCTCATCGAGCAGTTGCCCATCGGGCGCCGCATCCAGGACCGGGTCGTCCTGGCCCCGGGCGTGACGCAGGGCGGCACGAACGGCCAGATCGTCATCAACGGCGCGCAGTCGTTCGACAACCTCTACCTGGTCAACGGCGTGGTGGTGAACGAGAACGTGCGCGGGCAACCGCAGGCGGCGGTCATCGAGGACGCCATCCAGGAGACGACCCTCCTCACCGGCGGCGTCTCGGCCGAGTACGGCCGCTTCACCGGCGGCGTCGTCTCCACCATCACGAAGTCCGGCGGCAACAACTTCACCGGGTCGCTGCGGGACAACATGACCAACGACAAGTGGATCTCCCGAACGCCTCCGGAGATCACCGCGAACGCCCGGCATCTGGACAAGCTGAACAGCGTCTATGAGGCGACGTTCGGCGGGCGCATCCTGACCGACCGGCTGTGGTTCTTCACCGCCGGCCGCAAGGAGAAGACGAGCCTCTCGCAGAACACCATCTCCGGGCGCGATGCGAACGGCAACACCTTCCCCAGCATCGCCTTCGCCCGCGGCGTGGATCAGAAGCGCTACGAGGTCAAGCTCACCGGCAACGTCACCTCCCGGCACACGCTGGTCGGCTCGTATCTGAAGGTCAAGGACGCGCAGACCGGGACGTTCTTCGGCAACATCACCGACCTCGCCTCCGTGCGCTCGGTGGAGAACCCCATCGAGCTGACGGCCGTGCACTACAACGGCGTCATCACGAACAGCTTCCTCATCGAAGCCCTCTACAGCCAGAAGGACTTCTCCATCGTCGGCGGCGGCTCGTCCGCGCGCGACCGGATCAACGGCACGATGCTGCGCGACCTGAACAACGGCTGGCGCGGATGGTCGCCCACCTTCTGCGGCGTCTGCGAGCCGAAGGAGCGCAACAACAAGGACTGGGCCCTGAAGGGCAACTACTTCCTGGCCACGCCGTCGCTGGGCAGCCACAACATCGTGACCGGCTACGACGAGTTCCACGAGCTGCGCAACGAGAACAACTACCAGTCGGGCTCCGACTTCCGCTTCTTCGGCGACTTCATCATGGTCAACGGCGTGACCTACATCCACGCCGACCCGACCCGCTCGCGCATCCAGTGGGATCCGCTCCTGGGCCTCTCCCAAACCTCGGACTTCACCACCCGCTCGTTCTTCGTCAACGACAAGTGGGACTTCACGCAGAAGCTCAGCTTCAACGTCGGGATCCGCTACGACAAGGAGAACGGCGAGAACCAGGCCAAGGTCAAGACCGTGGCCGACTCGCGCTTCAGCCCCCGCCTGGGCCTGATCTACGACCTGAAGGGCGACGGCAAGCAGCGCGTCAGCTTCACCTACGGCCGCTACGCGGCGAAGATCGACCAGGGGCCGGCCGACTCCACCGCCACCGGCGGCCGCTACGCCACGTATCTCTTCAGCTACCGCGGACCGGAGTTCAACAAGCCGGGCACGCCCACCAGCCAGCTCGTTCCGACCGACCAGGTCCTGACCCAGGTCTTCAAGTGGCTGGACGAGAACGGCGGCGCTGTGAGCACGAACCCGCTCATCTTCTCCGCCGCGGTGCCGGGGCTGAACGTCCGCCTGGACAACGCCCTGAAGTCGCCCTACATGGATGAATTCGCGCTCGGCTACGGCACGCAGGTCGGCGGCAACGGCTTCGTCCGGGCCGACCTGGTGCACCGCAACTGGAGCGACTTCTACATCCTGCAGCGCGACCGGACCACCGGCAAGACCCCGGACGGGAAGCTCGACATCGGCCAGATCCGCAACGGCTCGAGCGGCTTCCAGCGCGACTACAACGGCCTCCTGCTGCAGGGCTCCTACAAGCTCCTCGGCCACATCAACCTGGGCGGCAACTACACCTACGCCACGCTGCGCGGCAACGTGGAGGGCGAAGAGTTCAACAACGCCACCGTGCCGGTGGGCGTGATCCAGCCGGGCGGCACGGAAGTCTACGAGACGCCGAACTATCCGGAGTTCACCAGCTTCCGGCAGAACCGCCCGGTCGGCTACCTGATGGGCGACATCCGCCACAAGCTGAACTTCTGGGCCCAGGTGGACGTCCCGGTGCCGTACGGCTCGTTCAACGTCGGCCTGCTGGAGCGCTACCACTCCGGCCAGTCGTTCTCCGCCGCGGCGGCCGTCAACGACCTGCAGTCGGCCACCAACACGCGGGGCGTGGCCAACCCGGGCTACGCCAAGCCGCCCACGGCCGTGCAGTACTACTTCAGCGGCCGCGGCGCGTTCCGCCTCGATGACATCACCTCGACGGACGTGAACCTGACGTACACCATCCCGGTGACGAAGGTCAGCATCTTCATCAAGGCGGACCTCATCAACGCGTTCAACGAGCAGGGCGTGGAGTTCGTGGAGAGCCCGAACAGCACCGCCGGCCCGGTCATCAACAAGACGGTCCGGACGAGCATCAACTCCGCGGCGCTGCTGCCGTTCAACCCGTACACCGACACCCCGGTGGCCTGCCCGAACGACCGTCCCGTCGCGCAGTGCGCCGGCCTCGGGGCGAACTACCAGCTCGACCCGAACTTCGGCAGGCCGACGAACAAGGACGCCTTCCAGCTCCCGCGCACGTACCGCTTCGCGGTCGGGCTGCGGTTCTAGGTTTTCACGCGGTTTCGAATTGGACGCCCCGGCTTCGGTCGGGGCGTTTTTGTTTGGCGAAAGGCGTTGTCGGTTATCGGTTGTCA
>DATEOX010000767.1:0-3581 GCA_035273585.1 Thermoanaerobaculia bacterium | reverse complement strand
CTGCCGCGCGGCGGCGCGGATCCAGGAGTAGCGCGCCTCGAGCTGCTCCGGCGCGCGGCGGGCCACGCGCTCGGCCGCGGCCTGCGCGCGCGGATCGATCTCGC
Source organism: Thermoanaerobaculia bacterium (assembly GCA_035273585.1). Lineage (GTDB taxonomy): Bacteria > Acidobacteriota > Thermoanaerobaculia > Gp7-AA8 > Gp7-AA8 > JAFAVZ01. The sequence goes on along the minus strand of DATEOX010000767.1, from coordinate 3,477 downwards.
ACGCGATGGTCAGCCCACCCTCGATGATCGGCCGCACTCCAATCCGGCGCACGATCTCGGCGCGCAGCGCGCGGAGGTAATACGGATACGGCGCCTCCGGAATGCTCCCTCTTCGAAAGTCGACGCCGTGCGCGACGGCGGCGCGGTATTCGCCGTCGTCGATCCAGCGGCGCTCGCGCATCACGCCGAGGATGGCGTCGCGGCGGGCGCGGACGATGTCGGGTCGCTTCTCCGGCGTGTCGCGGTTCGGGGCGCGGATGATGCTGGCCAGCAGCGCGGCCTCATCGACGCGCAGCCGGTTGGGAAGCTTGGCGAAGTAGAGCCGCGAGGCCTCGTCGATGCCGAGCACCGGCTTGCCTGCGCTGTGCCCGAGGTAGACGTCGTTGAGATAGATCTCCAGGATCTCGTCCTTCGAGAGGCGCGCGTCGAGGATCACGGCCAGGAGCATCTCGGTGAGCTTGCGGCGCCAGGTGCGCTGCTGGGAGAGGAAGCGCGTCTTGATGATCTGCTGGTCGATGGTGCTGCCTCCCTGGGCGATGCCGCCGGCGCGGACGTTCGTCACCAGCGCGCGCCCCATCCCGATCGGATCGACTCCAACGTGATGGCGGAAGCGCACATCCTCGGCGGCGATGAAGGCATCCGCAACGTGCGGCGGCAGCGAGGCGAGCGTGATGGGCGGCGTCACGCGCCAATCGACGCCCCACAGCCTCGCCACTTCGTGCTTGCCGCCCGCCGCGGAGACGATCACCGTCGGCTCGCGCCAGGTGTGATGCACCAGCTCGCGCGTCAAACGGCGGTTGAGGATGAAGAGGTAGACGCTGCAGAACGCAAACGCGATCCACACCATCCATGCGATGAGCGCGAAGAAGAGGCGCAGCGGGCGTGACAATCGCAGCATGTTCGTCTACATTGTTTTTCGAGCAACAAAGCTGCCACGAATCTCCCCCGATCAGATAAGTACGGCTCCCCAAGCTACTGGTTGAAAAAAGGAGAACACACGATGGCCACGAAGAAGGGCGGCACGAAGAAATCATCCAAGAAGTCTTCGTCGTCGAAGAAGGGCGGCGGCGCGTCGAAGAAGGCGTCGTCGAAGAAGGGCGGATCCAGCAGCAAGAAGGGATCGTCCTCGTCCAAGAAGGGCGGCTCCTCCAGCAAGAAGGGATACTCGTCGAAGAAGGCCTCTTCCAGCAAGAAGGCTTCGTCGTCGAAGAAGGCCTCCTCCAGCAAGAAGGGATCGTCGAAGAAGGGCGGCTCTTCCAGCAAGAAGGCCTCCTCGTCGAAAAAGGCCTCTTCCAGCAAGAAGGCTTCGTCGTCGAAGAAGGCCCCCTCCTCCAGCAAGAAGGGATCGTCCTCCTCCAAGAAGGGCGGCGGCTCCTCCAGCAAGAAGGGATCGTCCTCCTCGAAGAAGGCCCCGTCCGGCGGGAAGCCGGGTGGCGGCCGGGCAGCAGGCGGCGCGCGCGTGAGCGGCCGCAGCGTCATCAGCCGCGTGGTGGAGCAGGTGAAGGAGACGGCCAGCAACCTCGCCAGCTCCGCATCGTCGTACCTCCCCGGCAGCGAGGGCGGCAACGAAGGCAAGGCCGGCGCGTAACGCCGGTTGCGTGATGGGCCGGCTGGAGAGCCGGCCCTACATGCCTGCCCGCAGCTTCTGCCGCACCTGATCGCGGGCCACGGCCGCGCGTCCGCGCGCCGCGTTCCAGAGCCACGGGCTTCCCGCGGTCATGGCGATGAAGCGCCGCGCGCGGGGGACGTCGTTCAGCGTCGCGGTGAGCGTCCGCGGATCGTTGAAGTTGGCGAAGAACGCGTCGGCGATGCGCTGCTTGCCGCCATGGTTCGACGCCTTGCCGTCGCTCCCGTACTGCGCGATGAGGATCTCCTGCGCGGCGGGCGTGATGTACTCCAGCAGCAGGTTGCTGAACGCGTACGCGTCGCGAGCGTGATCGGCGAAGAAGCCCTCGAACGTGCGGGTCATCCACTCCGCATCGAACGGCCGCTCGCCCCGCGCCGCGATCGACGTCACGAGATGCCGCGCGTGCTTCACGCCGGTGTTCGCCCCCTGCGCTGCGATCGGATCGAAGGAGATGGCCGTGTCGCCCAGCGCGGTGACGATCCGCCCGGACGGCAACCGCCCCACCGGCTTGCGCACGGTCGGCGTCACCCGGCCGGTGAGCCAGCCGTTCGGGTCGGCCAGCTCCATGTCCCGCATCCACTCCACGTCCCACGGGAAGAGCTCGCGCACCACTTCCTTCCCGATGGCCACCGCCTCTTCGCCGCTCTTCACCGCGCCGAAGCGGTCCATGCGCGAGCCGGGCTTGGCCTCGAAGAGGATGTTCCACGTCCGGCCGTGATCCTTGTGCCAGTAGGGGACGAAGAACAGCTCGCCGTCCGTGCCGAGGAGCTCGAACTTGACGGGGAGGAAGGGGCAGCCGTCGACGGCCATCCGTCCGCCGCGGGTGATGATCATGGCCAGGTTGCGTTGCGGCCCGTCGTACACGCTGCGCGCGGCGTCGCGCTCGAAGAGGCGGCAGAGGTCCGCGCGGCCGGCGGCGACGATGGTCAGGTCGTGCTCCGCCGCGATCCGGTCCAGCCGCTCGACCGAGACCTGCTCGATGCGCAGCTCGCCGTCGAAATCGTTCATCCAGCGGTGGCACTGCAGGCGGAGGTCGACCGCCTGGAACCCGCGCTCACCCCGGCCCAAGAGCGTGACGAGCCGATTGTGCAGCGTCGGGCAGAACGTGAGGAAGACCCCCTCACCCCACGGCAGCCGGTCATCCCAGTGATTCAGCCCCAGCTCCCGCTCGTACGACAGCGCGAGCTCGAAACGCGCCGCGGTGCCGGTCGGGCGGCTCTCGTTGAGCCACTGCTCCGCGGTGCGGTCGGAGTAGAGCGTGACGCCGTAGCCGGCGCGGCGCAAGCCGTGCGCCGCGACGAGGCCGACGATGCCGGAGCCGACGATGGCGATGTTTCGCATCCCGCGATTGTGCGCGCGGGGGTGTCACAGGAGGTGAACGAACGGGGGGAGTTCCGTAAACGCGTCAGCCCGCGTTCGCGAACACCGCGCGGATCCGCTTCGAAAAGTATTTGTCCGGCAGGCCGCCGTTCCATTTGCGCAACTGCTTCGCCTTTCGGAAGGAAGCCATCGCCGCGGTGCGGTAGCTCTCGTCGGCCTCGAAGGCATATAGCGAGTACTGCGAGGCGCCGAGGAACGCCCAGATCCAGGCGTTGGAGGGCATCTCGCCCGTGAGGCGCTGGAAGTCGCGGGTGGCGTCGTCGAACTCGCCGGCGAAGTAGTTCGTCAGCGCGCGGCGGAGGCGCGCGCGGGTGTCGGAGAGGATGGCATCCGTCGCGGCGGTGGGGCGTGTTCGTCAGGTCGCCGTAGCGGTGGATCAGCTCCTTGAGGTCGGTGCGCCGCAGCGCGATCGCCTTCGTCACGCGGTTCAGGTCGCGCTGCGTGGGGCCGAGCGCCTTGAAGATGTGGTT
>DATEOX010000766.1:0-20002 GCA_035273585.1 Thermoanaerobaculia bacterium | reverse complement strand
CCCTCTCCCCGCCGCGCGGGGAGAGGGGCTCTCGCGCACCAGTAGCTCCCCTCTCCCCGCCGCGCGGGGAGAGGGGCTGGGGGTGAGGGGTCTCGTGCGGCAGGCGGAGTTCATCGAGAACGCGCGCTGGGAGCACGGCGGCATCATCTTCTTCACGGTCGACATCCCGGGCAGCGGGAACGGGATGCAGCCCTTTCCCGGACGGACGCCCGCAGACGACGCGGCGAACCGGCGGCGCACGGAAGCGGCGGCGGCCTGGACGCGCGAGGCGTTCGCGGTCGCGGCGGCGCGCAACGCGAAGGCGGTGGTGGTCGGCTTCCAGGCGAACGCCGACCTGGAGAAGGGACCGAATGATTACCACCGGCTGTTCGAGCCGTGGCTGACCACGCTGGCGCAGGAGTCGGCGCGCTTCCGCAAGCCGGTGCTGGCGGTGCATGGCGACGGCCACATCTACATCGTCGACCGTCCGCTGAAGGGCGTGCCGAACTTCACCCGCCTGCAGGTGCCGGGCTCGCCGCGTGTCGGCTGGGTGCGGGTGTTCGTCGCGCCGGACGCGGCCTCGCCCTGGTCGTTCGAGAGCCATGTGGTGCCGCAGTGGAAGTACTGGTGATGCGGGCAATCATCGGATGAGCCGCGTCGGTGTCGAAGTCTCGATGTAGACGACGGCGTCGTATTTGGCGCCGAGGTCCTGCGCCAGCTCGACCATCGGCCGGTCGGGGGAGGAGACGTTCGAGCCGGCGATGCGCATGCGATGCGTTCCGGCCAGCCAGTACGGCAGCGGCGCGCGCAGCGGCACGATCATCAGTGACTGATGCGCGGCGCGCAGCAGCGTGGCGTAGTCGTCGGCCGACGGCGAGGGGATGGCGAAGAGGCGGATGATGCCGCCGGCGCCGATCAGCTCCGCCGCGTTGAACGTGCCGCCGTCGACGACCGAGCCGAGGACGAAGTAGCGGTCGCCGAGCTCCGCGCTGAGGAGGGCGCCAGTGCTGACCACGGGCGCCGGTCCGTTGAGGACGTATGGCGTCTTGCCGAAGTGCTCGTTGTGGCCCCAGACCACGAGGTTGCCGTCGCGATGCTGGGCGAGCCAGGCGATGTTCTCGGCCATGGCGGCATCGCGGTTGGCCAGGTTCGTGGCCCACGCCTCCTCCCCCTGCTCCACGACGCGCGCCGCATGAAGCAGCTCGGCGTCGTTCGGGAAGCGCGCGGCGAGCATGGGGCGGACGGCGAGGATGAGCGCGCGGCAGGACAGCTGTCCGGCCGTGCCGCCGTACGAGAGCGGGTTGTCCTCGTAAACCCGCAGACACTCGTAGCGGCGCGCGACGTCCTCCGCGAGCGCCGCGTCTTCTTTGCGCACCAGCGACACCACGCGCGCGATCGTGGCCGAGGCGAGGAACGGATCGACCCCCACCACCTCCACGTCGAGGCCGTGCAACAGCTCCTCCACCTCGGACGTGCGCCAGAACCAGTAGTTGTCGAATCCGGTCGCCGCCGCGTCGACGTACGGCGCCTCGAAGACGACAGTGTAGACGTTCGCCCGCTCGACGAGCAGGGGGATGAGGCGCTGCTTGAGCGCGTAAAGCTCGTGCGTGCCATGCGTGGCATCGCCGAGGGCGATGACGCGCGCGCCGCCGACGAGTTGCAGGAACGGCTCGAGATCCGAGGTGTCGGCAGACGGCTCGGCGGTTGTGAGCGGAACGGCATGGGCGCGAAGCCACGGCGCCGGCTGGTCGGCCCAGCCCGGGCGCGCAGGGCGGGCGAGCATCAGCATCAGGAGCACGAGGAGCATCGGGCCTACCAACGGTGATACGCCGGGTGTCCTTCCTTCACCGCCACGAACGTCCCGCGACAGGTGGCCGTCACCTTCCCATTCGCCTCCAGCGTGGCTTCGACGACCGCGCGGTCGTCGCCCGACTCGACCACCCGCGCGCGGAGGTGCAGCGGCGCGTCGATGGGCGTGGGGCGCTTCAGGGTCACATGAAAGTCGGCCGTGACCGTGCACGGCGGCGTGTCGGCGTTCTGCCTGCGCATGAGGTGCATCGTCGCCGCCCAGTTGCTGTGGCAGTCGAGGAGCGCGCCGCAGATGCCGCCGTTCAGGATGCCGTCGAAGGCGACGTGATGCGGCTCGGCGCGCCACTCGCAGACCAGCGCGTCGCCCTCCTCGAAGCTGCGGATGCGCAGCCCCTTCTCGTTCGCCGGCCCGCACCCGAAGCAGCGGTTGTTCGGCGCGTAGGTTTCCTGGAGGCTCTTCATAGTGATGAATGATGAAGGATGAATGATGAATGATGAACGGCCGGGTGAGGCAGTGGTTCATCATTCATCATTCATCCTTCATGAAAGCGATCGCATCGGGAAAAAAGGCACGGAAGAGGCGCTCCAGCTCCGGGCGCGTCTCATTTTCGAGATGGCGTGCGGCGCGGGCGAGGTCCGGGTGGCGGGTGAGGCGGCGGGAGATGCCGAAGAGGGCCATGCCGATGCTGTCGACGTCGACATACGACAGCAGCCACTGCTGGTCGCGCATCCGTGGCCAGACGGTGCGCAGGCGCGGCGGCATCGCATCGAGCTGCGCGTCGAGGATGGCCGAGACGCGCGCGACGAACGACGGCAGCGGCTCGGGAGACCAGCGCTCGAAATCGACGGCCAGGAAGTGGTCGAAGAAGACGTCGGCGATGACCCGCGCGTAGTGGCCGTGCTCGGGGATGAGCACGCGGCGGAAGGCGGCGACCTGCGGGTGGGCATCGGTGAAGGCGTCGATGCGGCGGTGCTGGCGGATGCCGTCCGCGATGGCGGGCGGGAAGCGGTCGCCGAGTGGGCCCTTGACGAAGTCTCCGGCCAGATTGCCGAGGAGCGACTCGGGGGTGGGGCGGGCCAGGAAGAGGTGGGCGAGGTAGTTCATCGGCGCTGCAGTGCCGGAGCGTACTCGTCGCGGAGCTCGCGGCGCCACCAGGCGCCGGTGCGGCGGCGCTCCTCGGTCGTGGTGAACCAGTACTGCCAGCGAACCACGCGCACCGCGCGCGGCGGCTCCGCGGCGAAGGGGTTGGCGGCGAAGAGGCGGAGGACATCCGGCTCGTTCTCCAGCAGCCGCACCTGGACGTTCATCACCCACGGGTACGACTCGACGTCGCCGAGGGAGGCGAACCAGAGATTCCAGTCGAAGCGCGGCTGATAGGGGGCGTAGATGCCGGGCCGCTGCTTCGGGTCCTGCGGCTTGCAGCGGAACGGATAGGCGATCCACGTCGCGCCGTCGCGCGTCCCCTGGAACTCGAGCTCGTAGCGGGCGCGGGTCATCACGGCGAAAAGACCGTAGTTGTTCACGATGCGCGTCGGCTCGAGGAGGAGGGCGGGCGGGAAGGTGGGGATGAGGAACATGAAAGCGGTGGTGACGAAGTGCGTGGTGAGGAGGATGGCCGCCGGCAGCACGCGGGCATTCGCAGCGGGGGCGGGCGTTCTGCGCAGCACGCGATCGTCCAGTAGGAAGATGCCAAGGAAGAGGACGAGGTAGTTGAGGAAGGCGTAGTTGGCGGTGAGGATGATGCCGATCTGCAGCGGCGTGGTGATGAGGAAGACGCCGATGCGCGAGCGGCGGCCGAAGAAGATGATCCAGCAGAGGAAGATCTCGACGAGCAGCGTGAAGGCGGCGGTGGCGGCGTGGAAGCCGTGCGGGAGTTGCTGCACGTGCCAGCCGATCCAGGTCGGCAGCGGGCCGTTCTCGTAGTAGCGGTCCATCGCCGTCAGGTCGCGCCACTGCGGCTCGCCGCTCAGGATCTTCACCAGCCCGGACTCGAAGTAGATGCGGAACCACTCCCACCGCAGCAACCACACGCTCGCCCTCGACGGCCTCGGCGCGAGGAAGAGCGTCAGGAACGCGCCCTCCATCAGCATGCCGTCCGACTGGTAGGCGGCGAAGTCCTGCGCCGCGGCGACAAAGGAGAGGAAGGCGATCATGGCGATGCCTGTGGCGACGCGCGGGCAGACATTGATGATGATGGCCAGCGAGGCGACGCATCCGACGACGACCAGCGCCGTGAGCGCCCCGCGGCCGGCATCGATCCAGAGCAGCGTCGGCGCCAGCCAGTAGGCCTTCCAACCGAGGGCGCTCTTCGCCGCGCGGAGGTAGTCGCCCGCCGGAAGGATGCCGCGCGGGCCGATGAGGCCCTGGATGCGGAAGGCGAGGGAGAGGAAGGCGGAGAGAAAGATGCAGCCGAGGGCGCGGAGCCAGATCCAACGCGCGGCGGAGTAGGTCTCGTCCGACGAGACATCGGGAGCGAACCAGCGCTGGAGCATCACTCGATCTGCCATACTTCGAGGTCGCGCGTCTGCGCGACTTTGCGGAAGCCGGCGATCGGCTCGCCGGCGCGCAAACGCCACCACATGGTGCGCCGTGCGAGAGGCGTGCTCGCGTAGCGCGCGGGATCGATGCCGACCGCGGCCGCGGTGGCCAGGAGGCCGCTGGGCGCCGTGAGCACGAGATAGCGGACGCCGCGCGCGCGGCAGTAGGTGAGGAGGCGGTCGGGATGCGTCTGCAGGAGCGCGTCGCAGGCGTTGCCGAAGATGATCTCGTCCGGCATGGAGCCGAAGTTGTCGATGACCACCGGCTTGCGGGCGAGGACGTCGATGGCGTGGCCGAGGGACCAGAGGGCGAGCACACGGCCCCTCGGCAGCTCTTTCAGTTGCGCGGCCTGCGCGGCCACCGGCTGCACGCCTTGCTCCCTCGGTGCGCCGATGAGATAGCAGAGTGGCGGCAGCAAGGTCATCGCCGCCGCCAGCCAAGGCCGGCGCGCCGCTGCGATCGCGCCGCCGAGGATGAAGAGCGGGATGCCCGGGACGAGGAAGCGGTGACTGGAGATGGCGAGCACCAGATAGGCGATGCCGAAGAGGGCGGCTTCCCGGTGGCGCCTCGCGATGAGGAAGAGGAGTAGCGCGCCGCCGGTGAGGTTCGCCAGGTCGGTGCCGATGGCCTGCCGGTCGTGGAAGAGCGGCTGGAACTCGGCGATGGAGGTGAGCCACGGATCGCCGCCGAAGAAGCGCGCGCCGGCAAGCATGGCCGGGAGGGCGGGGAGGGCGAGGAGGAGGGGAAAAAGAACCCTCGCCCCGCGGGCGGGGAGAGGGTGGGGCGAAGCCCCGGGTGAGGGGTGTCCCTCATCCGCCTTCGGCACCTTCTCCCCGCGCGGCGGGGAGAAGGCTCTGCAGGCCACCGCCGCCGCTGCGAACAGCCACATGTGGGGCCAGCCGAGAAACCAGGCGCTGTCGGGATATCCATCGGGACGCGTGATGCGATAGAGCGCCACCGCCGCCGCGCTCACGGCGAAGGCGATCGCCCCCTCCCGCGGAGCCTTCAGAAAGAAGACGACGAACGCCAGCGCCGCCGCGGGCAGCAGCGCGGTCTGGACGAACATCGCGACGGTCACGGCCACGCCGAGGGCGATGCCGTTGCGGCGCTCGGCGGCGAAGAGGATGGCCAGGATCAGGAACGGCTCGGTCCAGTGATGGTCGAGCGCCCCGCGGTGCGACACGTTGATCAGGTACGGCGATAGCGCCAGGCCGAGGCCGAGGATCAGGCCGGGCAGCCATCCGAGCCGGCGGGCGAGGACGAACGCGCACAACGCAGCCAGCAGCGAGAAGCCGATTGGCGGCAGCCAGACCACGACGCCGTGCGGCACCAAGCTGCCGAGGAGGTCGTAAAGCGGCGGCCAGGGGACGAAGGCGCCGTGCTCGCCGCGGTCGCGGTCGAGCTCGACGAACGACTGCATTCGCTTCAGGTGATAGAGGTCGTCGAACGGCGGGACCTCGCCCGGCGCGCGGAGGGCAAGCGACGTCACGAAGACGAGCAGGGCGACCGCCAGAATCATCTTGCCTTCCGGTTGCGTTTGGCTCACTCTAGCAAAGTCGTCAGTCCAAAGACGTCCGACAATCAGGAGCCCCATTGGCACGCGTCATCGCCCGAATCGCGGTCGCAGCGCTGTTGATTCCTGCCTTTGCCGGAGCGGTTCAGGCCGCTCCACCGGAGAGTGTCTCCACCCGATGTGAGGAGTCCGAGGTCCGCCTCGACGCCACCCACACCGCCGCCCGCCTCGGCGCATGCGGCGACGAGCGCGGCGACGACCTCCTCTGGCACCTCGACCGGATCGACCAGGTCGCGGCCAGCCTCGACGGCCGCTTCGACCGCCGCAACCGCGGCGCCGGAAGCGTGGTCTACGTGATGGACACCGGCGTCCTGGCCACGCACAACGAGTTCGGCGGCCCCGGCGGCAGCCGCATCATCGCCGGATACGACGCAACCGGCTCGCTCAACATCGGCAACTCGACGTGCGCCAGCAGCAACAAGGCGCTCGCCCCCTGCTACAGCGACTTCGACGAGCTGACCGCCGCCTCGCACGGCACGAGCGTCGCGTCGCTCGTGGCCGGGCGCAACATCGGCGTGGCCCCCGACGCGCTCGTGGTCAGCATCCGGGTGATGAACGAGCGCGGGCTGGCCACCACGCGCACCTATCTCGACGGACTGGACGCCATCATCCGCAACGCCTGGTCGCCCTCGACGCCGTACTTTCACACGGCGGTGGTGAACATCAGCGGCTGGGTGCTGGAGCGGCTGACGACGGCCAGCGCCGACTCGACGCCCGTCGTGCCCTTCTCGGCCATCGAGAAGAAGATGGTGGACATGGTGGCCGGCGTCGATGCAGACGGCATCCGCAACCCGCTCGGCAAGCGCTTTCTCTTCGTCGTGGCCGGCAACAACGTCGACGGCGGCTGCGGCCGCGCCGGCGTGGTGGACCGCTTCCCGGCCATCCTCGGGCGGGAGATCGGCGGCATCGTGACGGTGGGCGGGATGTCCCGCGACAACAGTTGGTGGACGGGCGCCTGCCGGGGCGGGCTGGAAGTGCTCGCGCCGGCGCAGCAGGTGTTCAGCGCCACGATCACGGCCGAGGATCAGTACCGGGGCCGGAAGCCGAACATGAGGTCGGGGACGTCGTTCGCCGCGCCGATCATCGCCGGCATCGCGGCGCGCATCCTCTCCGAGCGGCCGGAGCTGTCGCCGCAGGAGCTGGAGTCGTGGATCACCTCCACGCCCTCGCGCATCAACAACCCGGACGAGCGCTTCGCGGACGGCAAGGTCGCGTACACGCGCGTGGAGCCGGTGGTGCGCACGCCCGCGGCGCAGGCTAGACTCGCCCCCTGATGATCGCCGCCGCGCTGCTCCTCGCTGCACAAACGGTCTCCACGCGCTGCCAGACGGAGGACGTCAAGCTGACGGCGGCCGTCACGGTGAAGCGCCTCGTCGGCTGCGGCGAAGGCTTCCCGGAGAACACGCTCTGGCACCTCGACCGGATCGACTCGCGCGACGGTAACCTCGACGAGACGTTCACCCGTCCGGAGCCGAAGGCGCCCGCCGTGGTCTACGTGCTCGACAGCGGCGTGGAGACGACACACGACGAGTTCCAGCGCGCGGAAGGGACGAACGTCGTCGGCGGCTTCGTTCCGCCGACCGCGACGCCGGTCAAAGGCTGCGACGGACTCGATCCCTCCCTTCATCCCTGCCTCGGCAACCTGGGAGGCGGGCCGGTGGCGATCTTCACGCACGGCACCGGCGTGGCGTCGCTCATCGCCGGCAAGACGGTGGGCGTCGCGCCCGATGCGAAGATCATCAGCGTCCTGACGGCGCTCTCGGGCATCGAATACTGGCTGCCGGCGCTGGACAAGATCATCGAGAACGCCTGGGACCCGTCGACGCCGCAGTTCCGGACGGCGATCATCAACATCAGCGGCGGCGTGCCGTACACGGCCAACAGCCCCTTCACCGGCCCGCAGCGCGACGCGCTCGACCGAAAGATCCGGGACATGGTGGGCGGCGTCGATGCCGAGGGGCGGCCGGACCCGACCGGCAAGCGCTTCCTCTTCGTCGCCGCGGCGGGCAACTGGGCCGCGCCGCTCAAGCCGGGTGACGCGCAGGGGCAGTGCGATCCCGACGGCAACGTCAAGCAGTACCCGGCGGCCCTCGGCACCGAGGTCGAAGGGGTGATCAGCGTCGGCGGGATGACCATCAACAACGAGTTCTGGTCGGGCTCCTGCAAGGGGCCGCTGCTGGAGGTGCTCGCGCCGGCGGAGAACATGCTGATGGCCAGCAACACGGGCCACGACTACTACCGCAAGCAGGACGCGTCCGGCACCTCGTGGTCGACGCCGATCGTCTCCGGCATCGCCGCGCTGCTCCTGGGCAACGAGCCGGACCTCTCGCCCGCGGAGCTGGAGCGGCGCATCGAGTCGCTGCCGTCGCACATCATCGATACCCTCCCGGAGCACGCCCACGGCCGCGTGCCGACGCTCTTCGTGCCGGCGCGGCGGCGGGGGCGATGATCCTCGCGGCCCTCCTCGTCGCGGCCTCCGTCCCCACCCTCTGTCAGACGGAAGACGTCGTCATCAATCCAGGCTACAAGGTGCGGCGGCTGGTCGGCTGCGGTGAAGGCTTCAGCGAGAACACGCTCTGGCACCTCGACCGGCTCGACTCGCCCGACGGCGCGCTCGACGCGCGCTTCACGCCGCCGCGCATGACCGGCAACGCCGTCGTGTACGTGATCGACAGCGGCATCGACCGCTCGCATGACGAGTTCCAGCGCGCGGACGGCACGAACGTCATCGCGGGCATCGACGCGAGCACGCCGAACGGCGCGGTGTTCGGCCCGTGCGCGGACGTGGGACCCGACCTCCACCCCTGCTTCGATCCGAAAGTGGCGGGGCAGGTCACGGTCTTCACCCACGGCACCGGCGTGGCCTCGATCGTCGCCGGGCGGACGGTGGGCGTCGCGCCGGAGGCGAAGCTGGTCAGCGTCCTGACGGCGTTCACGCAGCCGCCGGCCTGGCTCGACGCGTTCAACCGCATCATCCGCCATGCCTGGGACCCTTCGACGCCGCCGTTCCGCACGGCGATCATCAACATCAGCGGCGGCGTGCCGTTCCGCGACGTGCCGAGCGAGTCGCTGATCCTGGAGCAGATCACGCGGAAGGTGCGGGAGATGATCGGTGGCGTCGACGCCGAGGGGCGGCCGGACCCGAACGGCAAGCGCTTCCTGTTCGTCGTGGCGGCGGGCAACCGCTCGCCTGCGGTCGTGCAATGCGCGGCGGACGGTGGGCCGGGCGCGTTTCCGGGCCGGATCGCCGCCGCGACGGAAGGGATCATCGCGGTGGGCGGGACGACGCCGGCCAACGAGGTCTGTTCGGGCTCCTGCAGCGGCGAGGTGTACGCGCCGGCGGAGAACATCCTCGCCGCCTCGAACACCGCGCACGACTACTACCGCAAGGACGACGCCTCCGGCACGTCGTTCTCGGCGCCGATCGTCTCCGGCATCGCCGCCCGAATGCTCGCCCTCGAGCCGGACCTCTCGCCCGCCGAGCTCGAGCGGCGTATCGAGTCGCTGCCGGCGCACACGAGCGAGGGGCGGGCGGCGGCGACGCTGTACGTGCCGCCGCGACGGCGCGCGCGGTGAGGCGTGTCGTTCTGAGCCGCGACGGCGAAGAATCCGTACCGATCTCGCGCCGCGCCTGACGGTGCGGATCCTTCGCCGTCTTCGCGGCTCAGGATGACACCGGCTATCATCCGGCCGCGAATGACCACCTACGACTCCTCAGCCATCGAAGTCCTGACCGGATTGGAGCCGGTGCGCAAGCGCCCCGGCATGTACACCATCACCGAGCGGCCGAACCATCTGGCCCAGGAGGTGATCGACAACTCGGCCGACGAGGCCATCGCCGGCTACTGCGACGAGATCACCGTCACGCTGCACGAGGACGGCTCGCTCTCCGTCACCGACAACGGCCGGGGGATGCCGGTCGACAAGCACGCCAAGGAAGGCGTCAGCGGCGTGGAAGTCATCCTCACCCGCCTCCACGCCGGCGCGAAGTTCTCGGACAAGAGCTACCGCTTCTCCGGCGGCCTGCACGGCGTCGGCGTGTCGGTGGTCAACGCGCTGTCGAAGCGCCTCGAGGTGCGCGTCCGCCGCGACGGCAACGAGTACTTCATGTGGTTCGCCGACGGGAAGAAGAAGCAGGAGCTGAAGATCGTCGGCCAAGTCGGCAAGCGCAACACCGGCACGACGGTCCGCTTCTGGCCAGACGAGAAGTTCTTCGACTCGCCGAAGTTCAACGTGCCGCGCATGAAGCACGTGATGCGGGCCAAGGCCGTCCTCTCGCCCGGCCTGCGCATGCGCTTCATCAATGAGGCCGAGCCGGCGGAGAACGAGGAGTGGCATTACGAGAACGGCCTGCCGGCCTACCTGATGTCCGAGCTGGACGGCGCGCCGACGCTGCCGGAGCAGCCGTACACCGGCCACTTCTCCGGCAAGGACGAGGAGGTCGACTGGGCGGTGGTCTGGCTGCTCGACGAGGGAGAGCTGGTCACGGAGTCGTACGTGAACCTCATCCCCACCTCGCAGGGCGGCACCCACGTGAACGGCTTCCGCACCGGCCTGACCGAGGCGCTGCGCGAGTTCTGCGAGCTGCGGAACCTCCTGCCGCGCAACGTGAAGATCACGCCGGACGACGTCTGGTCGCGCTGCAGTTATGTGCTCTCGCTGCGCATGAAGGACCCGCAGTTCACCGGCCAGACGAAGGAGCGGCTCTCCTCGCGCGAGGCGTCGGCGTTCGTCTCCGGCGTGACCCAGGACGCGTTCTCCATCTGGCTGAACAACAACACCGCGGTCGGCGAGCAGATCGCGAAGATCGCCATCGACGCGGCGATGGTCCGCCTCAAGCAGGGGAAGAAGGTCGAGCGGAAGAAGCTGACCTCCGGCCCGGCGCTTCCCGGCAAGCTCGCCGACTGCACCTCGCAGGACCTCAAACGAACGGAGCTCTTCCTCGTCGAGGGCGACTCGGCCGGCGGCTCGGCCAAGCAGGCCCGCGACCGCGAGTTCCAGGCCATCATGCCGTTGCGCGGAAAGATCCTGAACACGTGGGAGGTGGAGTCGGGCGAGGTTCTCTCATCACAAGAGGTGCACGACATCGCCGTCGCGCTGGGCGTCGATCCCGGCTCTTCCAACGTGGAGGGGCTGCGCTACGGCAAGGTGTGCATCCTGGCCGACGCCGACTCGGACGGCGCGCACATCGCGACGCTCCTCTGCGCGCTGTTCGTCCGCCACTTCCGCAAGCTCGTCGAGGACGGCCGCGTGCACGTGGCCATGCCCCCGCTCTACCGCATCGACGTCGGCAAGAGCGTCTTCTACGCGCTCGACGACCACGAGCGTCAAGGCTACCTGGCCCGCATCGAGGCGGAAGGGATCAAAGGCAAGGTGAACATCCAGCGCTTCAAAGGCTTGGGCGAGATGAACCCGAACCAGCTCCGCGAGACGACGATGTCCCCCGACACCCGCCGCCTCGTGCAACTGACGCTCGACGACGCCGAGGTGGCCACGGCGACCATCGACATGCTCCTGGCCAAGAACCGCGCCCCCGACCGCAAGCAGTGGCTGACGGAGGAGGGGAACAAGGCGGAGATATTGGATTAACCACCGCTACCGCATCCGGGCGACGACGACCGTCACGTCGTCCGCCTGCTGGGCGGGGCCGCGGAAGCGCTCCAGGTCGAGGACGATCGCGTCGCGTAACTCGGCGGCGGTCGTGTCGCCGTTGTCGCGGACGAGCGCGGCGAGGCGGTCGAAGCCGTACGTCTCGCCGGCGTCGGTGCGCGTCTCGTAGACGCCGTCGCTGTAGAGGACGAGCGTGTCGCCGGCGGCCAGCGGCAGCTCGCGCTCGGACGGACGGCCGTGCGGCAGGCGGACGCCGAGGGGCGGGGAGGAGAGCTCGACCAGCTCCACTTCGCCGTCGCGGCGGATGAGGAGCGGCGGGTGGCCGGCGCTGGCGATCGTCATGCGCATCGCGGCTCGGTCGAGCAGCAGGATCGCGGCGGAGACGAGCGTGCGGCGGCTGCTCGTGTCGAGGATGAGCTGGTCGAGGCGGCCCAGCACCGTTGCGCCATCGTGCAGCGAATCGCGAAGCAGGGTCAGGCCGGCGCGCACCGCGGCGAGCACGATGCCGCTGGCCATCCCGTGGCCGGCAACGTCGCCGGAGACGACGGCCAGGCTCTCCTCGCCGAGGACGAAGTAGTCGTAGTAGTCGCCGCCCACTTCTGTGGCCGGCAAGGAGACGCCGGCCAGATCGACCCAATCGAGGTGCGGCGCCGACTGGGGGAGCATGCTGAGCTGCACCTCGCGGGCGAGGGCCAGCTCGCCGCGCATCCGCACCTCCTCGCGCGCGCGGCGCTGGTCGTCGACGAACGTGCGCAGGAAGCCGCGGCGCGCGGACCAGGAGAGGATCAGGCTGACGACGAGCATCAACCCGCCCGTGCCGCCGATCGGCCCGAGGACTTCGCTCAGGCGTGGATTCTTCGTGTTCGGCACGAGCAGGGCCGTGATCCATGCGGTCAAGAGGAGGAAGACGAACACGCCGACGTGCTCGAGAGGACTGAAGCGGAAAAAGAGGAGGCCGACGGCGAAGGCGGCGGTGAAGGCGACCATCGATTCGCTGCCGGCGGTCGCCGCCTGCACGAGCACGAGCTGCGCGGTGAGATAGCCGATCGTCCAGGCGCGGATGTTCACCCGCTTCCGCCGCTGCTCGCCGCTGCGGCGCCGGCGCGGCTCGAGGGCCCAGGTGCAGAGGAAGACGAGCACCAGGTCGGCGGCGATGAAGATCAGGCGCTTCTGCGTCACGCGCCCGGAGACCGACGTCCCGATGAGGTAGATGACGGTGAAGAGGGCGGAGAGGAAGAGGGGCGCGGCGATGGCGCGGGTGTTGCGCTCGTCGAAATGACGGCGCACCGCCTCGCCGGTGGACATCCGGGCCAGCTCTTCGATGGGTGTCTGGGTCATGGCTTGCGTGTCATTCTGAGCCGCGAAGACGGCGAAGAATTCGTACCCTTGTGGCGCGGTGCGAGATCGGTACGGATCCTTCGGCGTCTTCGCGCCTCAGGATGACACGTTTTTGGTTTACCCTTCGCGCGACTCATGGCCAAGAAACCCCGTTCCAACGGTCAGAAAAGCTTCCAGCCGCCGCCTCCCACCTTTGCAGACGTCGAGCATCAGCCGGTCGCCGAGTTCACGCGCAAGGCGTACCTCGACTACTCGATGTACGTCATCCTCGACCGCGCGCTGCCGCACATCGCGGACGGGCTCAAGCCGGTGCAGCGCCGCATCATCTACGCGATGTCGGAGCTCGGCCTCTCCGCGAGCTCGAAGCCGAAGAAGTCGGCGCGCACGGTGGGCGACGTGATCGGCAAGTTCCATCCCCACGGCGACTCCGCCTGCTACGACGCAATGGTCCTGATGGCCCAGCCGTTCTCGATGCGCTATCCGCTCATAGACGGCCAGGGCAACTGGGGCTCGCCCGACGACCCGAAGCAGTTCGCCGCGATGCGCTACACCGAGGCGAAGCTGACGAAGTTCTCCCAGACGCTCCTCTCCGAGCTGGAGCAGGGGACGGTGGATTGGGGGCCGAACTTCGACGGCACGCTGAAGGAGCCGCGCCTGCTGCCCTCGCGCCTCCCGCACGTGCTGCTCAACGGCGGGAGCGGCATCGCCGTCGGCATGGCCACGGACATCGTGCCGCACAACGTGCGCGAGGTGGTGAGCGCCTGCATCGAGCTGCTGGACAACCCGGAGGCGACGCTTGCCCAAGTGACGAAATTCATCAAGGGGCCGGACTTCCCCACCGAGGCGGAGATCATCACCCCGCCGGCGGAGATCCGGGAGATGTACAAGACGGGCAACGGGTCGATCCGCCAGCGGGCGAAGTGGGAGATCGAAGACGGCGAGATCGTCATTAGCGCGCTGCCGTTCCAGGTCTCGGGCGCGAAAGTGCAGCAGCAGATCGCCGCGCAGATGACGGCCAAGAAGCTGCCGATGGTGGAGGACGTGCGCGATGAGTCGGACCACGAGTCCCCCACGCGCCTGGTCATCGTGCCGCGCTCGAACCGCGTCGACCTCGGCGAGGTGATGACCCACCTCTTCGCCACGACGGACCTGGAGCGCACCTACCGCGTGAACATGAACATGATCGGCCTCGACGGCCGGCCGCGCCTCTTCAACCTGCGCGACCTGCTCGCGGAGTGGCTGGAGTTCCGCGTGGAGACGGTGCGGCGCCGGCTGCAGCATCGCTACGACCAGGTCAACGCGCGCATTCACATCCTCGATGGGTACCTCGTCGCCTACCTCAACCTCGACGAGGTGATCCGCATCATCCGCACCGAGGACGAGCCGAAGCCGGTGCTGATGAAGCGCTTTCGCCTCTCCGACCCGCAGGCCGAAGCCATCCTGGAGCTGCGCCTGCGGTTCCTCAATCGGCTGGAGGAGATGGAGATCCGCGGCGAGCAGGCGAAGCTCACCGAGGAGCGGACGAGCCTGGAGAAGATCCTCGGGTCGAAGGCGCGCCTGCGCAAGCAGACTCGCGACGAGCTGGTGCGCGATGCGGAGGAGTTCGGCGACCGGCGCCGCTCGCCGATCGTGGAGCGGGAGGCGGCGCGGGCGCTCGACCCGACGGCGCTCATCCCCTCCGAGCCGGTGACGGTCGTCCTCTCCGAGCGCGGCTGGATTCGCGCCGGCAAGGGCCACGACCTCGACCCGACCGCGCTGCAGTACAAGGGCGGCGATCAGTTCCTGCATGCGGCGAAGGGGCGGAGCAACCAGCTCGCGGTGTTCCTCGACTCGACGGGCCGCAGCTACGCGCTCCCGGCGCACGAGCTGCCGTCGGCGAAGGGCCACGGTGAGCCGCTGACGTCGTCGCTGCAGCCGCCGCCTGGCGCGTCGTTCGTGGCGGTGATGATGGGCGAGCCGGACGACCTCTGGTTGATGTCCACCGACGACGGCTACGGCTTCGTGGTCCGCTTCGAGGACCTGCTGACGGATCGCAAGGCCGGCAAGGCGGTAGTGAACGTTGGCGATGGGGCGGCGCTGCTGCGCCCGCAACGGGTCATGACGCACGAGATGGACCGGGTGGCCGCGGCGACGACGGAAGGGAAGCTGCTCCTCTTCGGCGCCGTCGACCTGCCGCTGCTCGCGCGGGGCAAGGGCGTGCAGACGATCAAGATCCACCGCACGCCGATCGCGCCGGAGAAGGTGGTGGCCGTGGCTGTGGTGCCGGAGGGAGGGACGCTCGTGGTACACGCGGGCAAGCGCTACACGAACCTCAAGGGCGCCGACCTCGAGCCGTACGTCGGCAAACGGGCGCAGCGCGGCCTGAAGCTGCCCCGCGGGTTCCAGAACGTGACGACCATCCGCACCTGGTCGGAGAGGGACCGGGGGCCGGACGTGGTGAACTAGTGCGCCGCCGCCTCCTCATCGTCAGCCTCGTCGCGGTCGTCATCATCCTCGATCAGTGGACGAAGGCGTGGGCGCGGGTGCATCTGGAGACGCCGCGGGAGTGGCTGGGCGGGCTCGTGTCGCTTTTCGTCACCGAGAACTCCGGCGCGTTCCTGTCGCTCGGCGCAAATCTGCCGCCCATCGCGCGGACGATCCTCTTCGGTGTGTTCGTCGGGATCACGCTGGCCTTCGCCGCCTACGCGCTGGTCACCGGGCGGGTGCGGGCGAGCGAGGCGTACGCCGTCTCGATGGTGGTCGGGGGCGGCATCGGGAACCTCATCGACCGCGTGGCGCGCGGCGGGCGGGTCACGGACTTCATCTACATGGAGGCGGGGCCGCTGCACACCGGCGTGTTCAACGTCGCGGACGTGGCCATCACGGCCGGCGTGCTCTGGCTCTTCCTGGCTTCGCTCACGGCCCGACCGCGTACGCCAGCCCATCCGGCTGATTCCCCGTCGCCACCGAGCCGGTGATCTTCAGCGTCTGCAGGTCGAGCACCTCGACCTTGCCCGCGCCGGTGCAACTGATGAAGGCGCGCTTGCCGTCCGGCGTGAACTGCAGGGCTTGGGGCCCGTGCCGTATCGACACGAGTGCGGTGCGTCCGTCGGTGGAGGCGGCGACCTCGTGCGGACCTTCACCGACGCTCACGCTGCCCAAGACCTTCAGCGTGGCGGCATCGACGAAGGAGACGGTTGCATCGACCTTGTTGACCACCGCGCCGCGCAGCGTGGGGCCGCGGTGGGAGCGCGTTGCAAGCGGGTGACGTATCTACTTCCGCGTCGTGAAGTAGCGTTTGAGCCACTGCGAGAGGCCGTCCAGGCCGGGGAAGAGGACGCGCTCGGTGATGTTGGCCTGGTCGAGCTTGTCCCGCACCTCCCACTTCAGCTCCGCCGGGATGATGATCCGGCGATAGAGCGACTCGCGGCGGCGGAGGAGGTCTTCGAGGCGGAGGCTCGCGCTGGAGGGGAGGGAGAAGAGTGCGAACTGGTTGACGATCCGCTCATCGAGCGAGGGCGGCTCGAAGAAGACGACGAACTCGTGCTTCGACAGCGCGTCGAACTCCTCCAGGCCCGAGGCCACCTCGTGGAGCATCTCGGTGGTGAAGATGTTGGTCTCGTCGCCCAAGAGGTTGCGCAGGCGGCGAGGGAGGAGGTCGTTCGTGCGGCGGTAATCGACGCACCAGAGCGCGGCGTCGGAGTCGAAGTGGCGGAAGTCATGGGTGGCGAAGTGCATGGCCACGTACGGCGAGTACGACCAGTCGAGGAGACGGGTGGGCAGGCCGTGATGCTTGGCCAGTGAGAGCCAGTTCCAAGCCGAGTCGCCGTGCACCGCGTTGCGCAGCGCGTACTTGCGGAAGCTGGTCAGGAGGTGCCTCTCCACCGGCTCGAAGCCGCCCGTCTGAAGGCTCGTCTCGAGCGCGTGCTCGGAGCGGGGGACGCCGCGAAAGACGAAGTTCGACCGATGGCGGCGGATGTTCTCCTGCCAGGAGCTCTCGAAGACCAGCTCCTGGAGCTCGATCCAGTTGTTGACGCGGATGTCGGTCACGGCGGAGGCCGGTGCAAATCACAGCCCAGGAACGAAAAGGGCGCTCCGTCGGGAGCGCCCTCGTTCGTTACCGCTTTGGGGGTCGAATCAGAAGCAGGCGGGCCCGCCTCCGAAGGTGTTGCCGTTGATCGTGGCGGTGGCCGACGTGACGCCGGGGTTCTGCGCGATGAGGTAATTCTCCACGGCAGTCGTGTCGTTGCCCGCGCCGGGGTAGCCAGGAATGCGGAACGTCGTGCCGGCGAAGCGGTTGCGGACGCGGATCTGGCCCGTGGGGTAGGCGCCGCTGACCAGGTTGTTGTTGATGCTGGCGCAGACGGAGGTCGTGTCCGTAACGCCAGTGCCGGACTGGACGAAGATGCCGTTCTGCGCGGAGCCGGTCGGGTCGGCGACGTCGTTGTTGAAGATCTTGGCCAGCACCGTCGCGCTGCCGGAGCCTGCATTCACGGTGATGCCGCGGCTGGTGATCTGGCGGATGGTGTTGCCGCTGACCGTCGTCTGGTACGTGCCGCCCGTGCCGGTGATGACCATGTTGATCGCGTCGCAGGTGACGGTGCAGGTCGAGCCGACCACGCCGGTGGAGCCGAGAACGTTGTTCGTCACGGAGCCGGTCGCGTTTCCGGTGCCGCTCTTCTGCACGGTGATGGGCGAGGAGATGCTGAGCATGCTCGTGTTGCCGTTGACGTCGTAGGCCAGCGTCGCGGCGCCGGCGGTGCCGAGGAAGACGCTCTGCGCGTTCCGGGTGAACGTGCTGCCGGAAACGGTCACGTTCAGCGACGCGGTGTCGGTGCCGTCGCTGAAGTAACCGGCGGCGAAGTTGTCGTGGAACGTCGAGCTGCTCACGTTCGACGTGATGGACGCCGTGCCGTGGCCGCTGATCAGGGCGCCCTGCGCGCCGGTGCTCACGGCCACGCTGCTGAAGTTCGAGCCGGTGATGCCGATGCTCAGCGAGCCGGTGGAGTTCTGCGCGGTGAACTGGCGGCTGAAGTTGTTGTGGAAGTTCGAGCCCGTGATGGTGGCCGTGCCGGTGAGGTTCACGAACTGGACGCCGTGCTCGGAGACCTCGTTGCCAGCGTTCGCGACCTCCACGTTCGTCATGGTCAGGTTCGACACGTCGTTGCCGTTGATGCCGATCTGCGCGCCGCCGGTGACGGAGACGTTCGTCAGGGAGAGGCCGGTGACGCTCGCCAGGTGGATTCCGGCGTTGCAGGCGAGGTTCGTGCCGTTGAAGGTATCGCCGCAGATGGCGGCCGAGGTCCCGTTCACCGTGCCGTTCAAGGTGAAGAGCATGTTGCTCAGCGAGACGTTCGCGGCGGTGATGAAGCTCGCACCGCGCGCTGTCATGTTCGAGATCGTGCCGCCCGAGCCGGCGATCGCGCCGCTGCCGGTGACGGTGAAGCTGCCGGTGGTGTTGTTCACCAGGATGCCGGTCGCGCTGCTGGTGGCCGTGACGCTGCGCAGCGAGACGCCGAGGGCCATGTTGCTCAGGTCGACGGCGGTGTTGCCGGTGGTGGTGACGGTAGAGCCGTCGGCGCCCGCCGTGACGTTCAGCACGCCTGCGTTGCCGAAGACGCCCTTGCCGCCCGTCGTGGTCACGTCGAGGTTCGCCGCGTTGATGGTCGGGGTGCCGCCGTTGATGACCAGGCCGTTCGCGCCCGGCGTGATGGCCACGTCGGTGAGCGTGAACGTGCCGGCGCCGGTGTTGATGGAGATGCCGTCCGCGCCGCCGGTCACGTCGACCGTGCCGATCGTGCCGTCGGTCTTCGCGTTGGAGCTGATGCCGTCGCCGCTGGCCGACACCGTCACGCCGCGGATCACGCTGGCGTTGCCCATCGTCACGCCCGTGCCGCCGGCGTTGCCGATGGTCGGCTTCAGACCGGCCGGGAAGAGGGTGTACGGGCCGACCACGTGCGCCACGCCCTCGCCAATCAATGCCTGATTGTTGAGAAGCGTGATGCCGGAGTTCTGGCCGTTGGTCGTGCCGTCGCCGCGGTGGACGTAGATGATGTCGCCGGCCGGAGTCGCGGAGGCGGCCGCGGCGAGCGTGTTGAACGGCGAGGGGGAGCGGCCGTCGCCGGGGCCGGCGTTGTTGCGGACGTACCAGACGCGCACCGAGACGGAGAGCGTCACGGTGCCGGTGGCGGTATTCGTGCCGTCCGAGACCGTGTACTGGAAGGAGTCGGGGCCGAGGTAGCCGGCGCTCGGCAGGTAATTGAACGAGCCGTTCGGGTTGATCGAGACCGTGCCGTGGGCCGGCGGCGTGGCGATGCCGGTGACGGTCAGCGGGTCGCTGTCCGGGTCATTGTCGTTGGCCAGGACGCTGCCGGAGACGACGGCGGCCGGGTACACGGTGCTGCCGGTGCCGACGCGCAACTCGGTGTTGCCGACCGCGGCGTAGCTGTCGGGGCTCGCCACGGGCGCCGAATTGATGATGGTGATGGTGACGGTCGTGACGTTCGAGTCGACCAGGCCGTCGTTCGCCTTGTAGGTGAAGGTGATGGTGGTGGGCGGACCGGTGTAGCTGAAGGTGAAGCCGCCGTTCGGGTTGAGGACGAGCGTGCCGGCGGTCGGGCCGCTGACCAGGATGGCCGTCAGCGACGGGCTGTCGACGTCCGTGTCATTGCCGAGGACGCCCGGGGCGGCGACGACGTGCGTGCCCTTGGCGAACGTGTAGCTGTCCGGATTCGCCACCGGCGCGTCGTTCACCGGCGCGACGATGATCGTGACCGTGGCTACGTTCGAGAACGAAGTGCCGTCGCTGGCCTTGTAGGTGAAGGAGTCGGAGGTCGTCTCGCTGCCGTCGTGGATGTAGGTGACGGAGCCGTTCGGGTTGAGGGTGAGCGAGCCGTGCGCCGGGCCGCTGACCAAGACCGCGGTGAGCGAGCCGATCGGCGTGTCTACGTCGGTGTCGTTGCCCAGGACGCCCGGCGCCAGGACGGTGAGCGTGCCGCCTTCATTGACGTTGTAGACGTCGTTGACGGCGATCGGCGCGTCGTTGACCGGCGAGACGGTGATGAACACGGTGGCGACGTTCGAGTCGCTGGTGCCGTCGTTCGCCTTGTAGGTGAAGCTGTCGGCGCCGTTGTAGTTCGCCGCCGGCGTGTAGGTGAAGCCGCCGTTTGCGTTCA
>DATEOX010000765.1:0-3382 GCA_035273585.1 Thermoanaerobaculia bacterium | reverse complement strand
CCGTTCTCGTACAGCTCGCCATCCGCACCGGCGTAGATCCGCCGCCACTTGCCGCCCAGCGCCGCCCCCGGCTCGGTCAAGAGGTACCGGACGTTCAGGAAGTCGATCACAGGATGGGCCGGATCGGCGATGCGCTTCACGTCGATGGATACGTCCTCGATCTCCGCCACCCGGAAGAAGCGCATGTAGTCCGCCCACTCCATCGGGTCGCTTCCGCGGACGTCCTGCAGGTGGTACTGCTCGGCGGCGTTCGGCAGCAGGACCCAATCGAGGCCGAGGACCCGGTACGGCTCCGCCGGCGCGGCGCGTTTCAGGGCGTCGATGATCGGCAGCCGCGGGACGAAGTAGCGGCTGTCCGCGATCGCGTTGTAATCAAAGGTGAAGAGGAAGAGCTCCACGATCGTCAGCACCAGCGCTGCGACCGGGAGCCAGCGGCGGGCGACGACGGCCACGATCCAGAAGGCGGCGAGCGCGGCGAGGCCGGCGATCGACCACCAGGTGAGCGTCCGCCCGAGGAGCTTGACGAAGACGTAGCCGCCGAGGGCGAAGACCGCGGCACTGCCGAGCGCGGCCCAGAGCACGGCGTCGCCGCGGAAGCGCTCCACGACGCGCGCTGCGATGAGGCCGACCAGGAAGGCGACGACGAAGCGCAGCCGGTCGTGCGCGATCCAGCCGAGGACGGGGATGGCGTAGAAGCCGCGCCCGAGCGGCGTCCAGGTCATGCTGATGAGGAAGAAGACGACGGCGAGCGCGACGAGGAGGCGGTCGCGCCGGGTCGCCCCTCGGCTGAGGAGCGCCGACGGGACGAGCACCATCACGATCAGACCGAGATAGACCGAGGCGACGTGCGTGTACGACCAATACCAGTTCCAGTTGCCGTGTGCCGGATTGCCGAAGCCGTCCGGGTTGAGCATCGCCCAGAGCGTCTTGACCGGGAAAACGGGAAGTTGCTGCGCCTCGAGCGAGACGACGCGCAGGCTGACGAGCACCTGCTCGAGCACCGGCACCCAGGCCGGAGCTGCGATGACGACGCCGAGGAGCGACGCGATGACGGCTCGCACAAGCCCCCTTGGGTCAGGTCGCGCGATGGCCACGATGGCCAGCACGCCGAGGACCACGTGGACCACGCTCTCCGGATGTCCGCCCGCCAGCAGCGAGGCGACGATCAGCGCCAGCAGCACGACCGGCGCCGCGGCGCGCCGCTCCATGCAGAGGATCGTCGCGTACGCCGCCGCCGGAAGCAGCAGCGTGACGGCGGTCATCGGATAATAGAGGAAGGCGTTGTTGAAAATGGCGAAGGCGAAGACGACGCTGGCCAGCATCGCAGCCGCGTCCCCGACGCCCTCACGTTTCGCGAACAGGTAGCCGAATAGCAGCGCACAGAACAGCTTCACGCCAGCCATCGCGACGAGCTGCTTCGGCAGCGGGACGAACAGCGTGGCCAGAAAGAATGGCGAGAACGGCGCCGACTGGCCGTTGCCGAGCAGCGGATAACCGCAGAAGAGATACGGGTTCCAGAGCGGCGCGCGGCCGCGCGCAAAGTCCTCGCGCACGGTCTGCATCCAGGGGAGGATCTGCTTGACCGTATCGTTCGTCAGGTAGTTCTTGGATTGCACGTCGCCGAAGACGCCGCGGTACGGATAGCCGCGCACGATCTCGTCCAGCGGCACCGGCACGCCCGAGGTGAACACGCCGCGCGCCGTGAAGAGGAGGACGAGCGCCAGGCACAGTCCGGCGATGCGCCACGACACCCGATCGAGCCACCGTCGCACCGCCAGCGTGATGAGCAGCGATGGCAACAGGATGCCGAGCAACGTCACCCGAGCTCCTCGGCCAGTTGCGCGCGCAACAGTTTCCCCAACGCCGACCTCGGGATGGCCGCCACGCGGTGCACGGAGCGGATGCGCTCGAACGGCATGACCCGCTCGTTGAACGCCTCGACGACCGCCGGCGCATCGCCGACGACTGCCAGATGGATGATCTGCCCGAGCCGCTCATCAGCGACGGCGACCAGCGCCGCGTCGACGTCGCCCCGCACGTCATCGAGCACCGCGTCCAGCCGGCGCAGATCGACGGACTCGCCGCCGATCTTGAGGAACTCGCCGCGCCGGCCGTCGACGTGCAGGAGCCGCCCATCGACACGCCCCAGGTCTTCGGTGATCAGCCAGCCATCGACCTTCGGATCGACGAAGCCCTCCTTCGTCGCATACCCGGTCAGGAGCGACGCCCCTCGGAACGCGAGCTGTCCGTCGTCCTCCGTGCGTGCATCGAGGTGCGGCAGGAGCTCGTCCTCGATGGCGACCGTCGAGCAGCACTCGGTCATGCCGTAGCTGGCGAAGGTCGGCCAGCCGAGCGCGCGTGCGGCTTCGTTGAGGCTCGGTGACAGCGCGCCGCCACCGACGAGGACCGCGCGCAGCGTCGGCTGCGGCCGGACGCCGGCGCGGACGAGGTCGTGGATCTGCGCCGGCACCATCGAGGCGATCGTGCACTCGGTGCGGATGAAGAGCTGCGGGTCCCACGGCATGGCCAGGACGCGGCTGTGGGCGAGCTGGGCGCGGGCGAAGATGCCGAGGCCGCCGACGTGAAACGCCGGCAGCACGCAGCCCCAGACGTCGGCCGCGGTCGCATCAAAGTACTCGTTGACGGCCGCCGCCGAGGCGAGGATCGCCTCCTTGGAGAGGGCCACGAGCTTGACCGCGCCGCTGGAGCCGGAGGTAGCGATGAAGATGTGCGCTCCGAGCGCCGGCACGAGCCGCTCCAGCCGCGCGCGCTCCTCGTCGGGCATCCGCGGGTTGAGGAGGAGGTGGGAGTCGGGACCGAGGAAATCGATCATGCCAGTCGCCTCCACTCCAGCCGCTCCAGCGCGTCGTCGAAGCCGACGCCGGTGCCGGGAGGGGGGACGAGGCGCGCGCCGTCGAGGCGGAGGCTCTCGCTGAACTCGTTCGGCTCGTAGAGGACGTGGGTGACCAGGCCGCAGACTTCCGTCGTCCGTTGCGCGGCGACGAACGCGGCGTGGAGCTGGCCGACGGGGTGATCCATGTAGCTGGTGATGACGATGGGGCGGTCTGGCGGCCCGAGCTCCTGGACGGCAGGCTTCACCACCCAGACGTCGACGCCTTCCATTTCTAAGCCGCGGTCGAGCGCGAGGCGGAGACCGGTGCGCTCGCGGATCATGCGCCAGGTGGCGGCATCGTACGGGCAGGGATCCTCGATGAAGTCGATGCGCTCCGCAGGCAGCGAGGCCGCGACCTCCAGGAACTCGTCGGCGGAGAGGAGGGCGTTGTAGTCGATGCGCAGCCGGACGCGCTCCGGGATGCGCGCGCCGAATTTTATCTTGGCCACCGCGAAGGCATCGGGCGGATCGGGACCGGGCCAGTGGCTC
>DATEOX010000764.1:0-4042 GCA_035273585.1 Thermoanaerobaculia bacterium | reverse complement strand
GAGCGCACATAGGCCGCGATCTGCCAGATCTGCTCGGGCGGGATCTTTCCGCCGAAGGACGGCATCCCGTTCGGGCGCCCCTGCACGATCGACGTGTAGATGTTCGCCGGCGAGCTGCCGTAGATCCACTCCCCATCCATCAGCGGCGGGCCGATGCCTCCGCCGCCGTGGAAATGGCAGCCGGCGCAGTTATACGAGCTGTAGAGGCGCTGCCCCTCGCTCACCGCGAAGGCGTTCCCCTCGTACGGGTTCTTCATCGCCGTCACGGCCGGCTGCATGCGGCCCGGCTGGAGGTCGCTCACGCGGACGGGCGTCGGGCGCTGCACGTCCGACGCGCGCGGCATGAGGGAGCGCTGCTCGCGGTGGCAGGCGAAGAGCAACGCGCAGGCGATGGCGAGGCGTTTCATACGCGCGGCACTCCGTACTGGTCGAGGATCCGCTCGATGTCCGGCCGGCGGCGCTCCAGCTCCTGGTCGAGCCGGTCGCGCAGCCTCTTGTCCGCGCGGCGGACGCCCATCGAGATGTCGAACACGAACGGGAGGAAGGGCGGGTCGATCTGCGGCGTGACCGGCACCACGTCCAGCGCGACCTTCTGCTGCCGGGCGAAGTAGCCGGCCTGCGGCCCCCACACCACCGCCACATCCACCTCGCCCTTGGCCACGGCATCGACGATGTTCCTCGGCGGATCGGGCTGCGCATAGTCGCCGGTGACGAGGTAGCCGGCCAGGTTCTTCGACAGTCCGCGCGCGGAGAGGGCGTAGATCGCGGGCGAGCCTTCGTCGCCGACGAGCTGCACGCCGATCTCGAGATGGCGCAGCTTCGGATCGTCGAGCGACGTGATGCCGAGCTTGCGGTCGCGGCGGGAGAGGAAGACGTACGACGAGCGGTAGTACGGGGCGGTGGGGAGGGCCAGCTCGTAATTGCTCGGGATGCCCATCACCACGTCGCATCGGCCCGCGCCAAGGGTGTTGCGGATGAAGCCGCGCCGCTGGGCGAGCCAGGTGTACTCGACGCGCGCGCCGAAGTCGCGGGCGATCATCGAGGCGATGCGGTTCTCGAAGCCCTGCTGTTTCTCGTTCGAGTACGGCAGGTTGTTCGGATCGGCGCAGACGCGCAGCACGCGCTCCGGCTCCCGCGGCGCGCGGGCGCAGGCGGCGAACATCAGGATGATGATCAGCGCTCGTTTCATGGCAGCGCAAACGTGTAGAGCATCCCGCCCTTGGTCGTGTACTTCGGCAGGTCGCTCATGGCATTGACGAATCCGAGTGCGGCCGTGCCGTCGCGCGGGTCGAGCTGGCCGGCCACGACCGCTCCCGCCCAGCCGCCCACGCCGGAGAGGATGGAGACGTACTGGCGCCCATCCGGCCCGCGGTAGGTGATCGGCTGGCCGATGATTCCGGAGCCGACCTTGAACTGCCACAGCGGCGCGCCGTTGCGCGCGTCGACGGCCTTGAACCAGCCGTCCATCGTCCCGTAGAAGGCGACGTTGCCCGCCGTCACCAGCGCGCCGCTCCACACGGGGAAGAATTCCTTGACACTCCAGACCTTCTTGCCGTTCACCGGGTCCCAGGCGTCGAACTCGCCGCGATGCCCTCCCGGCCCGGCGTACATCTTCACGTTCGCCCCGACGTACGGCGTCCCGGCGATGTAGTTGGCCTGCACCCCCTCCTCGTCCTGGCAGAGGTTCGCGTGGGGGATGTAGAGGAAGCCGGTCACGGGCGAGTAGGCCGACGGCTCCCAGTCCTTCATTCCCGGCGCGGGCGGGCAGATCTCCCGCACCACCCGGCCGAAGCCGGGCGACTTCTCCTCGTTCGGGATGAGCCGGCCGGTCTTCAGATCGACGCCTTTGTGGGTGGTGACGTAGCCGAAGGCATTCGCGCTCAGCACCTCGCCCGTGGCGCGGTCCATCACGTAGACGTAGCCGTTCCGCTCGGGGCGGACGAGCACCTTGCGCTGCTGGCCGTTAATGGGGAGGTCGAGGAGGATCGACTCGTTGATGGCGTCGTGGTCGAAGAGGTCGTGGGGGCTGAACTGGTAGAACCAGACCGCCTCGCCCGTGTCCGGGCGGCGGGCGAACATGCCGCAGCTCCACTTGTTGTCACCCGGCCGGATCTCCGGGTTCCACGGCGAGGGATTGGCCGTGCCGTAGTAGATGAGGTCCAGCTCGGGGTCGTAGGAGATCCAACCCCAAGCCGTGGCGCCGCCGATCTTCCAGAGGTCGGGGGGCCAGCTCTTCACGCCGAGGTCGGTGCCTTTGTCGCTGGCATAGAACGGCTTGAAGTTCGGGCCGATGAGGACGTCCTTGTCCGGGCCGGTGTGATAGGCGCGCCAGACGATCTTGCCGCTCTCGGTATCGAGCGCCGTGAGCCACCCGCGGACGCCGAACTCGCCGCCGCTGTTGCCCACCAGCACCTTGTTCTTCACCACCAGCGGGGCCATGGTGATCGACTCGCCTTTGTTGATGTCGGCGATCTCGCTGATCCACACCTCCTGGCCGTTCTCCGCGTTCACGGCGGCGGTGCGGCCGTCGAGGGTGTTGAAGAAAATCTTCCCGTTCGCGTAGGCGCAGCCGCGGTTGACCCAGTCGCAGCAGGCCACGCCCTTGGCCGCGTGCTTGAGGTCCTTCGGCTTGTAGTTCCACTTCATCGGCGCGCCCGGCTTGGTCAGGTCGAGCGCGAACAGGGTGTTGGGGAACGGGGAGACGACGTACATCGTGCTGCCGATGACCAGCGGCGCCGCCTCCTCGCCGCGGTCGCTCCCCATGGAGAAGGTCCAGGCCACTTTGAGGTTCCGGACGTTCGCCGCGTTGATCTGATCGAGGCCGGAGAAGCGCGTCGACGCGTAATTCTTCGCCGGCATGACCCACTGCCCATCCTCGGCCTGGAGCTTGGTCAGATCGGACTTGGTGGAGGGGGCGGACGAGTAGCGCTCGAGGAAGGGGAAGGTTCGGGCGACCTGCTCCTGCTTGCATGAGACGCAAAGGAGCAGAAACAGGAACGTATGGGTTACCAAGTATCTTAGCGATCGCCTGCCGAGCACGGCTCCCTCATTCCGTTGTTGTCAGCGACCGCCGAGTGCATTTCGCGGGCCAGACGAAACCGTACGGTACCGTACTGTCCGCATGGTGATGGACTATCGCGTCTTTGCGCTCGGCGGAATGGAGCGTTGCCAGTCGCGGCGCGCCTCGCCGTCCAGGATGTAGAGCGAGCGTGGCTCGAGCAGGAGCGCGTATTTCGCGCCGTCGGACGGGCGGCGGAACTTCATCGTGGATGCCGCGCCGAGGGAGACGCCGATGACCGGAGAGCCGAACATCGGCGCGTCGCGATGCCACCCGATGGCCGCCCCCGGCGGATAACGGGCGATCATCAACTGCCGCAGCGAGTCCGCCTCGACCCCCGCCGTCGCGGCAGCGCGCTGCACGAGCGGCCCCAGCCACTCCGGAGCCCCCTCCGTCGGCCGGATCTTCCACCCCTCGTAGTCGTAGTCGAAGCCGTAGTGGATGACCGTGCGCCTGGCCACGACCCCTTTCATGCGCACCTCTTGGAACGCCAGCGGCTCGATCCGGTCGAGGAGCTCGCCCTCTTCGGTTGGCGTCAGGAAGGCGGCGCGGTAGGTGAGGCCGTTGGGGCGCATGTTGTTGTTAGTTGTTAGTTGTTGGTTGTTAGTTGTGATGTGTCAGGAGGTTGTTCCTTGAGAGGGGTTGTCCATCCGGGCGACTTTCGTCAACCTGAAAGCTCTTCAAACGAACAGGTTGACAGGAAGGGCCCGGATGAACGTACACAAGAATGCGCGAAGCTGCCCGGCAAGTCGAGAGCTGCTGGGCAAACGAGTGTGCGAACTCGGTTGGTCGGTGCGCGAGGCGTCGGAGGCCGCCGGTATCAGTGAGCGGCGGGGACGGGAGTGGGTACGTCGATGGCGAGCAAAAGAGCCGATGACAGACCGCAGCTCGCGACCCCACACGGTCGAGGCGACGGAACAAGCAACACGTGATCGCATTCTGGCCCTGCGGCGGGAGTGGTGGACGGTTCGGCAGATCGCCTTG
>DATEOX010000763.1:0-9186 GCA_035273585.1 Thermoanaerobaculia bacterium | reverse complement strand
CGCATCACATGGTCCTCTCCAAGCAGACCTCCGCGCACGTGACGACCGTCTTCGAGTTCGACTTCACGAACATCGAGAAGCTCCGCCGCCGCTACAAGGAGGAGTACGCCGAGCGCGGCGTGAAGCTCACCTACCTGCCGTTCATCGTGCAGGCGGTCATCGCCGCCCTGCGCGAGTTCCCCGTCCTGAACGCCTCGATGGACGAGAACAACGTCGTCTACCACCGCGACCTGAACATCGGCATCGCCGTGGCCCTCGAATGGGGCCTCATCGTGCCGGTGGTGAAGAACGCCGACGAGAAGAACATCCTGGGACTGGCCAAGGCCATCAACGACCTCGGCGAGCGGGCGCGGACGAAAAAGCTCAGCCCGGACGACGTGCAGGGCGGGACGTTCACCATCACCAACCCCGGCATCTACGGGGGCCTCTTCGGCACGCCGATCATCAACCAGCCGCAGGTGGCCATCCTCGGCGTGGGGGGCGTGAAGAAGCGGCCGGTGGTCGTGGAGACGAAGGACGGCGACTCCATCGCCATCCGCTCCATCTGCATCATGTCCCTGACGTTCGATCACCGCCTGATCGACGGCGCAGTGGCCGATCAGTTCATGGCCCGGGTGAAGCAGATGATCGAGGCCGGCCAGTTCACGATGTAACGCGGCGCCATGCGCGTGACGCCGCGAGCAACAGCAGCAGCGCGATGAGCGAGCCGGCGGCGCCCGCCGCGAGGCGCTGCGGCCGGTAGCGCTTCTCGATGACGTGCCGCCCCGCGCTGACCGCCACGGCGCTGAAGGCATAGTCGGCCGGGACGATGTCCGCCGCCCGCCCGTCGACGCGCGCCGTCCAGCCGCCGTAGCGCGTGTCGGCGAAGACGACGTAGCCGGCGCACGGCGCATCGACTGTATAGAGGGCCTCGTCTGCGACGCGCTGCTGCATCAGAACCCTCGCCGTGCCGCAGTTGCCCACCTCCGCTGGCGTCGTTTCGAGAATCACGCGAGAGAGGTCCGGCGCCTCGAGGAGGCGCGTCGCCGCCGCCTCCTCGCTCGCCACCGCCTCCACGCTGCTGACGAAGCGCGCCGCCGCCGCGGCGGGATTGCGATGGAGTTGCACCGTCTGCCCGTTCATCGTGGCGAAGACGCGCACGTCGCCCCGGTCGAGCAGCGCCTGCCGCCGGTCGGGCGGCAACCGGTCGATGACCTCCGCCAGCGCGGCGACGCGGCGCGGCGCGAGGCCGTCGTAGTCGACGTGGTAGATGACCGGGATGCCGAACATCGCCGCGGTGTAGCCGTTCAGCGTGGCGATCTGCCAGCGGGCCAGCCATCGGATGTCGTTCGTCGGCGCGTCGAGCGTGATGACGTCGCGCTTGGCCGACCAGAACCGCCCCCCCTCCACCGCCCGCCGCACCTCGTCCGCCAGCGGCGGCTCATCGAAGAGGTCGCGCGGTGCAAAGGCGTTGACGGAGCTGCCGACGATGAACAGATCCGCAATGACCACCGCGGCCACCGCCCAGCGGCGCCACCTCGCGGCGAGACCGAACGCCAGGGCGGCGAGCGTCGCATGCACGAAGCTGAGCATGAGCAGCGGGTTCTTCGCCGCGATCGCGGCACCGACGGCACACACGGCGGCGAGGACGAGCGCGATGCGGCGCCGATCGGTGAACGTCTCCAGGCCTTCACCGGCGAGCAGCGCGATCGGCAGGATGGCGGCCATCAGCGCCTTGACCGGATAGCGGAACGTCGCCACCAGCGGCAGCTCGTAGATCAGGCGGAACCCGGGCAGACGCCAGCCGAGGGAGAGGAGAATCGCGGCGAGGGCGAGAACGGCGAGCGCGGGGCGCTTGCGCGCGCCGGCCGCGGCGAGGAGCAGCGCGGGGATGCCGAAGTAGATGCTGAGGACGTACGGGAAGCCTTGCGACTCGAGGTTGCGGCCCCAGTAGTCGGCGTCGTTCAACGTGTGCGTCGGGCCGAGGAGGCGGGGGATGGCCAACTCGCCGAGGCGGAGCGGGTGGACGGACCAGGTGGTGAAGGCCTCGTAGGTGCGGGGGCGGCTGCGCGCGGACTGCTCGATCACCGCCGTGGTGGGGAGCGTCTGGACGAGCGAAAGGCCGAGGGCGAAGAGGATGACGATCGCCGCGGCGGCCGCCTTGGCGCGGCGGGGGAGGTCGTACGGCGTGAACGCCACCCAGACGATGACCGTGACGATGAGGATCGCCTCCAGCTCCGCGGCGGAGCAGAAGAGCGGCACGGCCGCGGCGATCGCCGCCGGGACGAGCGAGCGCCTTCGCTCCAGCGCGCGGTGCAGGAGGGCGATCGTCGCCGGCACCCACGGCAGCCCGAAGAGGTACGGCATCAGGTTCGCGGCGGAGAGGGTGTAGCCGCAGAGGGCGAACACCGCGCCGGTGACGAATGCCGCCGGCTGCGAGAGGCCGACCAGGCGCGCCAGGGAGTACGCCGCGACGGCGCAGCAGACGAAGTGCAGGACGAGGATCAGGTTGAAGGCGACGAGCGGCGGCAGGACGACGTACAGCGCGTTCGAAGGATGGAAGGCCATGTTCGCCGGATTCGTCAGGAACGGCTGCCCGCCGTTCGTGAGCGGATCCCAGAGCGGGATGTGCCCCTCGCGGATCGACTCGATGAAGTAGAGCTTCTTCGGATAGAAGAGGAGGTAGAGATCGCGGAAGAAGAAGGTCTCCGTCGTCAGCGGCTTGCGGAAGAGGAGGAGCACGAGCGCGGCGAGGAGCCACAGCGGCCGCTCGCGCAGGACGTCGCGCAGCCTCATGACCGTGCTCGCTGCCGCATGCGAGCGGGAGTGTAGCCGGGAATGCCGCGCGCGCGCCGGGCGCTATAGCCAGCGCATGCGCCGCTGCGAGCTCCACGACCTGCACGTCGTCACCTACGAGAACGGGATGAAGCTGCAGCAGAAGCTGGTCGAGCTCCGCCAGGCGGACGCGATCCCCGACCAGTTCCTCCTCCTCGAGCACCCGCCGGTCATCACCCTCGGGCGCGGCGGTAGCATGGGCCATCTCCTCGCCTCCCCCGACCTGCTCCGTGCGCAACGCGTCCGCTTCTTCGAGACCACCCGCGGCGGCGACATCACCTACCACGGCCCCGGCCAGCTCGTCGGCTACCCGATCGTCCACCTGGGCGAGGGCAAACGCGACGTGCGCAAGTACGTGACGAGCCTGGAGGAGGTGCTGATCCGGACGGTGGCCGAGTACGGCATCACCGCCGAAAGAGCGGAGGGGAAGCGCGGCATCTGGGTGGGCAACGACAAAATCGCGGCGATCGGCGTGCGCATCGCAAGATGGGTGACGTCGCACGGCTTCGCCCTGAACGTGAACACGAACCTCGACCACTTCCGCCTGATCACCCCCTGCGGCCTGCAGGGCACCGGCGTGACGTCCATCGCCCGCCAGCTCGGCCGCCCCGTCGCGGAGAAGGAAGTGCGGGGCATCGTGACGGCGAAGTTCGCCGAGGTTTTCGAGCGGGAGATCGTGAGCAGGCCGGAGACGATCCGGCTGATCAAGGTGCTGATCCACGACGGCGACCGCGTGCTCCTCCTGCACCGCAAGCCGGAGCGCGGCAACTTCTGGCAACCGATCACCGGCTCGATCGAGGACGGCGAGTCGCCCTCTGAGACCGCGCGCCGCGAGATCCTCGAGGAGACGGGCAACGAGGGCGAGCCACGCCCTCTCGGCTTCACGCAGTCGTTCCTCATCGAGTCGCAATACCTGGCCTCGCGCTACGAGGGCCCGATCATCGCCAGCGAGGTCGGCTTCGTCGCGACGCTCGACTCCCGCCTCTCCATCCGCATGGACCCCGACGAGCACGACGCGTACGGCTGGTTTACGTTCGCGGAGGCTTATGAAAGGATTCGGTGGACGGATGATCGCGAAGCGCTGGAGCGCTTCGCGATCAGGATTGAGGATGAAGGATTGAGGATTGAGGATTAGGACGAAACCGATGGCCGAGCAAAGCAATCCTCAATCCTCAATCCTCAATCCTCAATCCGCTCCGATCAACCGCCGCGCCGGGCATAGGCCGCCCTGGCTAAAAATCAAAGTCCCGAGCAACCTCGACACCCTCCCCGTAGCTCGCCTCATGAACGACCTCGCCCTCAACACCGTCTGCCAGGAGGCGCGGTGTCCGAACATCTTCGAGTGCTGGAGCGCGGGCACCGCCACCTTCATGGTCCTCGGGGAGATCTGCACGCGGCGCTGCACGTTCTGCGCGGTCGGCAAAGGGAAGCCGCTGCTCGCGGATGCGGGCGAGCCGGCGCGGGTGGCCGAGGCGGTGGAGCGGATGGGGGTGAAGCACTGCGTCATCACCATGGTCAACCGCGACGACCTGGCGGACAGCGGCGCGGAGCACGTTGCGCAGACCGTCCGAGCGGTGCGGGAGCGGACCGGAGCCGCGGTGGAGGTGTTGATCTCCGACCTGGAGGGCAACCGCGAGGCGCTGCGGGTCGTGGCCGCCTCGCGGCCGGAGGTGCTGGCGCACAACGTCGAGACCGTGCCGCGGCTGTATCCGGCCGTGCGTCCGGTCGCCAAGTACAGGCGCTCGCTCGACGTCCTGCGCTGGGCACATGAAGATGGGATGCTGACCAAGTCGAGCATCATGCTCGGCCTCGGCGAGCGCGATGAAGAGATCCTCGAAACGGCGCACGATCTGCGCGAGAACGGAGTCGAGATCTTCACCATGGGGCAGTACCTGGCGCCGACCGGGAATCATCATCCGGTGCGCCGCTACTACACGCCGGAAGAGTTCACGGAGCTGGGCGATCGGGCCCGCGCGCTCGGCTTCCATCACGTCGAGTCGGCGCCGCTCGTGCGCAGTTCCTATATGGCCCACCGTGCCGTACAATCCGCCCCTCGTCATGCCGCGCGTGAACTTCGTCGATGAGGGGAAAAGCGGCGAGTTTCCCGCGGGGCGCACGCTCCTCTCCATCGCTGCCGACCTCGACGTGCGCGTCAGCCACGTCTGCGGCGGCGACGGTGCGTGCGGGACTTGCAGGATCGAGGTAGTGGACGGCTGGGAGCACCTCACGCCTCCCACGCCGGACGAGACGTACAAGGAGCTGGAGCCGCCCTACCGGCTCTCCTGCCAGTCGAAGCTGCTGGGCGACGTCACGGTGAAGGTGGCGAAGATCGAATGAGGAATCATGACTGTCATTGATACGAACCCGACGACGCTCACCGCTCAACAGCTCGGCACCCTGATGCAATACACGGTCGAGGCCTACAAGACCTTCGAGAAGCTCGGCGAGAGCCTGCCCAACCCGATGGCCGCGGCCATGTTCGCCAACTTCGCCGTCGAGGAGCGTCTCCATCGCGATCTCATCGAGGCGAAGATCGCCTCCAGCAGCACGGCCCGCGTCCGCGTCACGCTCGGCCCGGACCTGCTGTTCCAGGACATCCTGGAAGGCGACCTCTCCTACCGCGAGACGGCCGAGTTCCTCATCGCCCGGGAGAAGACGATGCAGCGC
Organism: Thermoanaerobaculia bacterium; assembly: GCA_035273585.1. Taxonomy (GTDB): domain Bacteria; phylum Acidobacteriota; class Thermoanaerobaculia; order Gp7-AA8; family Gp7-AA8; genus JAFAVZ01. Next base: position 3,705 of record DATEOX010000763.1, on the reverse strand, counting down.
CGGCTGGAAGAGCTGCGCAAGTCGGTGCCGGAGAACGACCGGTACCTCCTCATCCATCTCATCGCCGCCAAGCGGGCGCACATCGTGGAGCTGGAGCGCGAGCTGGAGCTGATCCGCCTCGACCCCGAATGGTTCCGCCGCGAGGACGCGGAGTGGCGCATCTCCAACGGACCGAAACCTCAATGAACATCTCCCTCGCTCCCGACGCCGCCGCCCACCTGCAGCACGACCTCGCCGGCCGCATGCTCCGCATCGCCTTCACCACCGGCTGCGGCGGCAGCGGCTACCGCCTCGCCTACGCCGACTCCCCTCTCGAGGGCGATCAGGTCCTGGAGCTGGATGGGGTGAAGGTGGCCCTCGATGACATGTCCGCCTCCCGCCTCGACGGCGCGGTGATCACGTACGACGAGGATGACGACGGATACCTGCTCGACCATCCGGATGCGGTTTCGGCTGTCTGGTGCGGATGATGCCCCATGCGACGGCGCCTCCTCTGCGCACTGCTGTTCTGCGCCCCTGCCCTCTTCGCCCATAACCTCGTCGACGTCGCCATGCGCGTCGAGGCGCCGGCCTTCGCCGCCGCGCAGCAGACGTTCACCTGGCGGGTGATCGCCGACGACCTGGCCAACGACAACGCGTCCGGCGTGGTCGTCACCGACACGCTACCGTCTAACGCGACCTTCCTCGATGCCTCCGGGCCGGGCTTCAACTGCTCCCGCTCGGGGCAGACCGTGACCTGCTCCGCCGAGCAACTGACGCCGGGGCCGCACGCGATCACGATCCGGGTCACGGCGCCGCGCGCGCCGGCGACGATCACGAACAAGGTCAAGGTGCAGTCGATCGGCAGCTTCGACGGCATCACGTCGAACGACACCGCGACGCACACGGCCACGGTCTACGACCCCGCGCAGTGCTCCTCGACGCCGCCGCAGCTCCTCGGGCCCGCCGAGGGCGGGCGGGTGGCGGGGGCGGCGCCGCTCTCGTGGACGGCGGTGACCGGCGCGACGCACTACGCGGTCTTTGCCGCGGTCGAAGGCGAGAAGGCCGTGGTCGTCCTGACCACGACGGCCACCGGCGCCATCCTCCCCACTCCGGCAGGCCGCGTGGAGTGGTCGGTCGAGGCGCAATCCGACACCTGCCCCTCGGTCAGCAGCGCGAAGGCGCATTACGAGGTGATCGCCGGCGCACTGGCGTACGTCATCAGCGACTTTGCCACCGGCTTCCGCGCGCCGATGGGCATCGCCATCGCGCCGACCGGCGAGCTGTACGTCGTCGACCGCGACGACGCGGTGGTGAAGCGGATCGCCGGCGGCTCGGTGGCCATCGTGAGCGGCAGCGCCGGCGTGACGGGCGCCGAGGAAGGCGAGCACGCGCTCTTCAACCGGCCGCAGAGCATCGTCATCACGCCGCTCGACGGCTACCTCTACGTGGCCGACACCGGCAACCACGCGGTGCGCATCCTCTACCCCGGCGGCCCGTTCATCCCCGCCTTCACCGTCGGCGGCGTGCTCGCCGCGCCGGGTGCGAAGGACGGCCAGGGAAACCAGTCGCGCATGAACGCGCCGGCCGCGATCGCCGCCACCGAGCGCGGTTCGCTTTATGCGGCCGACACCGGCAACGGCGTGGTGCGCAAGCTGACGCCCGTCAGCGGCTTCGTCGGCTTCTTCGACGTCAGCACGATTGCCGGCGCCACGTTCGGCGAGCCGGAGGGGATCGCCGTCGATCCGGACGGCAACGTCTTCGTCGCCGACCGCGCCGACGGCACCGTTCGCCGCCTCGACCGCACGATTCTCGCGCAAGGTTTCCGCGCCCCGGGCGCGCTCGCTGCCGACGCGCGCGGCAATCTCTACCTCTGCGACGACGACGCCGTGCGCCGCATCAGCCCCACCGGCTTCGTGACCACCATCGCCACCGGCCTGCAGTCGCCGGGCGGGATGGCGGTGGCGGCGGACGGGACGCTGTACGTCACGGTGACGGGCAAGGTGGTCGCCATCCGCGCGATGGACGCGGTTCCGGTACGGCGGCGGGCGATGCGGTGAAGTAGTTCGTGGAAAAACCGTTGTCGGTTATCGGTTGTCGGTTGTCAGTACGGAGACCGACAACGGACAACTGACAACCGACAACGGTTCTAGCACCTACACCTTCGCCCTCAGATACACCATCGTCGCCCGCGGCTCCTCGCCGTAGAAGCCTTGCAGGATCGCGGGGAAGCGGTACCAGGTGTAGTTCGCGCCGACGCCCACCCACCGCCAGACGTCGATCGTGTAGCCGACGGTGTAGGCCTGCACGCGGAACGTCGGCACGGGGAGGGCGGGCCGCTCGATCCGGCCGGTCGGATGCACGTGCGGGAAGAGCTCGTCCTTCTGCGCATTCTCGAAGCGGGCGCTGATCCAGTGTCGCCCGAGGTTGAGCGACGACTCGGCCAGGTACGACTCGAGCGTGTTGTCGTGCGACTCCTTGTAGATGCGCCCCCAGATCAGCGAGGACGACCAGCGGCCATGCGCCAGCGGGAGGCCGTAGCTGATGGACGCCGTCCAGCGCTTCGCATCGCCCGGCTCGAGCTTCTCCGGCTTCGTCAGGTAGCCGAAGGATGCCTGCGCGGTGAGCGAGCGGGTGGGCATCAGCGTGAGACGCGCGGAGGCGGAGTCGGGCTTGCCGCCGTCGAGGTCCCAGCGCTCCTCGTCCGGCTCGGCGCCGTGGAACGCGCTCGCCTCGAAGCGGGCCATGCCGTACTGCACGCCGCCCGTGATCACCGCCGACGCGATGTGCGTCGAGTCCTGAAAGTGATGCCCGAGGACCGCTTGAGGGATCTCCATGGCCGAGTCGCGATGCGGATAAGCGACCGGCCCGAGGGCGGGATCGCCGACGGGAGCCAAGTACACGAAGACCAGCGATCGGCCGAGGGGGCGCGCGTATTCGGCGGCCAGCTCCATGAAGAAGTCGTGAGGATGCTGGCCGTCGATGATCTGCCGCCCGAACGCGGTCTCGCCGGTCTGGAACAGCTCGGGATAGACGCGGTTCGTGATGGTCGCCGGCTCGAGGCTGAGCATCGAGCGGAACAGCAGCGCGCCGCGTCCGACCGGCCGCTCGGCGACGAACATCCCCCAGTTCGTGGAGAACGTCTTCTCCCTCCCCCGCGGGCCGGTCTGGTGCGTGTTCTCGATGGAGAGGAAGCCGTGGGCCATCAACTGCCAGCGGCCGCGCCTCGTCATCGACATCGACATCGGCAGGGCCGAAGGGTTGGCGGCGGTGCCGGAGGTCTGCCCGAGGAGGAAGAGCTCGGCGGCGCTGCCGGTGTGATGGTGGTGCTCGTGCTGCGCGGCGGCCGGCGTCGCGAGCAGGAGCACGAGCGCCAACCGGAGCCGCCACGCCATCGCGGTGCTAGGATACCCGGGTGCGTCGCGTCGCCGCGATTCTCGTAACGCTGACGTTGCTGCTCCCTGCGGCATCGCTGTTCGCGGTCAAGCCCGCCTCCTGCTGCTGCCCGGCGAAGCGCTCCTGCCCGCTGCAGAAACGCTGCGGCTGCTCGATCTCCAAAGCCATGCCGCATCAAGCGTCGGCGAGCATCCCGCTGGAGACGCGCTGGACCATCGAGACGCCGTTCACCGTCGCCGGGCCGCAGGTCGGACGCTCCTTCCCCCTCCCGCCCGCCCTCCACGCGCGCCGTATCGCGGCGGTCCCCGACACCCCGCCTCCGCGCCTCTC
>DATEOX010000762.1:0-5334 GCA_035273585.1 Thermoanaerobaculia bacterium | reverse complement strand
GGGGCGGCGCTGGCCCGTCACGCGCTGGCATCGGGAGCGGCGAAGGCGAAGCTCGAGGAGCTGATCAGCGCCAGCCGAGGAGCGGCATGAGCGGCGTGCTGGAGCGGATCGTGGCCCGGACGCGCGAGCGGCTCGCGAACGAGCCGATGGAGGTGGAGGACTTGCGCCTCGCGGCGCGGCAACAGGCGGCGGCGCGCGAGCCGCACGCCTTCGCCGCGGCGCTGCGGCGCGAGGGCGTGAACGTGATCGCGGAGATCAAGGCAGCGTCGCCGTCGGCCGGGGCCATCATCGAGGAGCCGGACGTCGAGACGATCGCCGCCGAGTATGCGAGCGGCGGCGCGGCGGCGATCTCGATCGTCACCGAGCCGGAGTTCTTCCGCGGCTCGCGCGACTGGCTGGCCCGGGCAAGAGGCGCGGCAGGGCTGCCGGTGATCATGAAAGACTTCGTCGTCGAGCCGTCGCAACTGATGCGCGGCGCCGCGGCCGGCGCGGATGCCATCCTCCTCCTGGCCTCGCTTCTCGACGGGCCGACCATCCGCCACTTCATCAGGCTCCTGGACGAGCTCGGCGTCGACGCCCTCGTCGAAGTGCACGACGAAGAGGAGTTGCAGCGCGCCGTCGAGGGAGGGGCGCGCCTGATCGGCGTCAACAACCGCGACCTGCGCGACTTTCGCGTCGACCTCGGCACTTCCGAGCGGCTGGCCAGGCAGATCCCGCATGATGCGATCAAGGTGGCGGAGAGCGGGATCAAGTCACGCGCGGACGTCGAACGGTTACAAATTGCCGGCTTCCACGCCTTCCTCGTCGGCGAGTCGCTGTTGCGGCAGAATGACCGCGCCGCGGCCGTCCGCGCACTGGTGAGCTCATGACGACGTGTCATCCTGAGGCGCGCAGACGCCGAAGGATCCGCACCTTCGGGCGCGGCGCGAAAGCGGTACGGATTCTTCGCCGTCTGCGCGGCTCGGAATGACACTCATGACCAAGATCAAGATCTGTGGCCTGACCCGCGAAGAGGATGCGGTCTTCGCCGCCGAGCGCGGCGCCGACTTTCTGGGGTTCATCTTCATCCCCACCTCGCCGCGCCACCTCGAGCCCGAGCGCGCCGCCGCCATCGCAGCCGCCGTCCGCGCGGCGCGGGAGAAGCCGCCGAAATTCGTCGGCGTCTTCCGCGAGTCGTCGAACGATTACATCCGCGAGGTCGCCGCGCTCGTCGGCCTCGACCTCGTGCAACTGCACGGCACCGAGTCGGAGGAGGACATCCAGGAGCTCGGGCTGCCGGCCATCAAGACCATGCGCGTCGGCGCGGCGCTCCCCGACACCACCGCCCATCCGACCGCCGCCTGGCTCCTCTTCGACACCTTCGACGAGCGCCGCGAGGGAGGCACCGGCCGCCGCTTCGACTGGTCGCTGCTCGCCGTCTACTCGCGCTCCAAGCCGTTCCTCCTGGCCGGCGGCCTCAACGCCGACAACGTCGCGGCGGCCATCAGCCTCGTCCGGCCGGACGGCATCGACGTGGCCAGCGGCGTCGAGTCGGAGCCGGGCATCAAGGACCACGCGAAGCTCGAGCGGCTCATCGATCGGGTGAAGCGATGAGCGCCGCGATGCCCGACCGCCACGGCTACTTCGGCACCTTCGGCGGCCGCTTCGTCCCCGAGACGCTGATGGCCGCCCTCGACGAGTTCGAGGCCGCGTACAAAAAGCTGCGGCGCGACCCGTCGTTCCGCCGCGAGCTGAATGACGCGCTGGCAGACTTCGTCGGACGCCCAACGGCACTCACCGAAGCGAAGCGCTTCGCGGAGCTGTGCGGTGGCTTCCGGCTGTTCCTCAAGCGCGAGGACCTCAATCACACTGGCGCGCACAAGATCAACAACGCCCTCGGGCAGGCGCTGATCGCCAGGCGGATGGGCAAGCAGCGGATCATCGCCGAGACCGGCGCCGGCCAGCACGGCGTCGCCACCGCCACCGCCTGCGCGCTCCTCGGCCTGCAATGCGTCGTCTACATGGGCGAGGTGGACATGGCCCGCCAGGAGCTGAACGTCTTCCGCATGCGCCTCCTCGGCGCGGAGGTCGTACCGGTCTCCAGCGGCAGCCGGACTTTGAAAGACGCGATCAACGAGGCCATCCGCGACTGGGTCACGAACGTCCGCAACACGCACTACATCATCGGCTCGATCCTCGGGCCGCATCCCTATCCGAAGGTCGTGCGCGACTTCCAGTCGGTGATCGGCCGCGAGGCGCTGGCCCAACTGCGCAAGCGGACCGGCGCGCTGCCGGATGTCGCCGTGGCCTGCGTCGGCGGCGGCTCGAACGCCATCGGCCTGTTCTACGAAATGCTCCGCCACCAGTCGATCCGCCTGATCGGCGTCGAGGCGGGCGGGCGCGGGAGCAAGCTCGGCGAGCACGCGGCGCGCTTCAGCGGCGGCGCGGTCGGCGTGCTGCACGGCACGCGCTCGATGGTCCTGCAGGACGACTTCGGGCAGATCGCCGAGACGCATTCCATCTCCGCAGGCCTCGATTACCCGTCGATCGGGCCCGAGCACGCGTACCTGCAGGAGATCGGACGCATCGAGTATCACGACTGCAGCGACGACCTCGCGCTGGAGGCCTTCCACAAGCTCAGCGAGACGGAGGGCATCATTCCCGCGCTCGAGTCGGCGCATGCCCTCGGATGGCTGCTGCGCAACGGCGGCACGATCGATCACGGGCAGGTCGTGGTCGTGAACCTCAGCGGCCGAGGAGACAAGGACGTGCCGCAGGTGAGGGCCCTTGAATCGCGTTGACGCGCTCTTCCGCCGGCTGCGCAAAGAGAAACGCTGCGGCCTGATCGCGTACGTCACGTGCGGCGATCCCGATCCGTCCGCGACGCCGCGGATCATCGAGGAGTTGGAGCAGGCCGGCGCCGATGCCATCGAGCTCGGCGTCCCCTTCTCCGACCCGATCGCCGACGGGCCGGTGATCCAGGCCGCCTCGCAGCGGGCCCTCGCCGCGGGGACGACGACCGCGGATCTCTTCCGCATCGCCCGCGCCGTCCGGGAGCGAAGCGAGATCCCGCTGATCGCCTTCTCGTATCTGAACCCGATCCTCCGCTACGGGCGGGAGCGCTTCGCCGATGACGCCAACGCGGCGGGCATCGACGGCGTGCTGCTGACCGATGTGCCACCCGAGGCCGCGGATGGGGCGTTCAAGGGGCGCGGGCTGGCGACCATCTTCCTGCTCGCGCCGACCTCCAGCGACAAGCGCATCAAGGCCGTCGAGCGCGCGTCGGATCCGTTCGTCTACTACGTCTCCACGACCGGCGTGACCGGCGCGCGCAGCGAGCTCGATCCCGCGCTGCTGGCCCGTCTCGACGAAGTGCGGGCCAAGATCCGCAAGCCGATCGCCGTCGGCTTCGGCATCTCGAAACGCGAGCACTACGAGGCGCTCCGCGACCGCTGCGACGCGATCGTGGTCGGCAGCGCGATCGTGAGGGCGGTGGGGGCGGGGGAGTCGGCGGGCGACGTCGTGCGCGCGATTTTGGGCTAAGGCCAATGGCCTTCAGTTAGCGCATGACCGCCCCTCATCCGCGCTTCGCGCACCTTCTCCCCGCCAGCGGGGAGAAGGAACTACGCGCGTCCCCTCGCCCCGCGTCAGCGGGGAGAGGGTGGCCGAAGCCGGGTGAGGGGCGTTTACTCCGCTAACTGAAGGCCATTGGGGCTAAGGCGGGACGCCCGCACGCCGTCACGCGAACGGGTTCGTCGACTCGATCGGTCCAAACGGCGGGGCGGGGGGCGTCTCCAGCGGCGACACGTCGGCGGCCGCCTCGGCGGCGATCTGCTGTTCGATCTGCCGGTGCACCTGGCGCACACGGGCGCAGATCGTCCCGTACACCTGTCGCGCGCGCTGCTTCTTGAACGAGAAATGCATCACCGCCTTCGAGCGGCGGCCGAAGACCGTCACCACATCCACCTTCAGCACGGCCCGGATGGCCATGGCTATGACGAACGGCACGCCCAGCAGGCCGAACACCGCGCCGGCCACGTTCTCCTTCATGCTCATCAGGATGCTCATCATCATCAGGAAGAAGAGCATCCCGACGGCGTTGAGGATGAAGAAGACCACGCCGAGCTGGCGATGATAGGTCACCAGTTGCACGTCCTCGAACAGCACCGCCTTGCGCGAGACGTCGTACTGGTCGCGGGTCTCGATCTCCAGCCCGTCCGGCGTCTCCCACACCACCTCGCGCGAGGCGGCGGTGGTGAACCGGCCGATGAGGCGCCGCTCCGGCGGGCGGGCGCTCAATCGAGCCCTCCGCTGATCGCGACCACCACCAGGACCCAGAAGGCGATGCCGGCCAGTACCTCGAGCATGGCGAAGATGCTCACCATGCGCAGGCCGAACGTCGAGCGTCCCTCGCTCCGGAGCTGCCGCAGCCCCTTGCGCGCGTAGAACAGGGCCAGGACGCCGAAGACGAAGCCGATGCCGGCGAAGGTGAAGAAGATGCCGGCCAGCATCGAGTTGCGGGCCATCGTGGCGTGGTCGCGGTAGCGGGTGGCCGTCCCCTTCAGCTCGTTGCCGCTGCGCAGCCGCTCGAAGCAGGTGGGGCAGTACGAGCCGCTGCCGACGTTCATGTCGCACAGGCTGCAGATGAAGAGTCCGCAGCGCTGGCAGCTCGTCACGGCCGCGTTGCGCGCGTGATTCGCGCAGGCGTTCGAGCCGTCGACGGTAGCCATCACCTCCACCACGCGCATCCGCCGCTGGGGCGGGGTGAAGGCGGTGGCCTCGAAGGTGCGGTTGCAGTCGGGACAGACCACCATGCCGGTGCGGATCCAGTCGGACGTCAGCCGCATCCGGCAGCGGGGACACTCGGGACCTTCGTAGGCGCGGACGACCTGGACCTGGGCCATGGGATGGGCGATTCTACGCGATCACCGCCAGTTGACGACGCGGGTGTGGGCGAGCATGTCGTGCAGCCCCTTTCGCTCGTCGTTGAAGAGCGCGACGAGCACGGCGAAGGGGATGAGCTTGGCGCAGGCCCGTCCCCATCCCTGACCGCTCGTCACGTCCGCGCCGGTTTCGGCGATGACCTTGATCTTCATGGCCATCTTCCCCAGCGTCTGCCCGCGGGCGGCGGTCATGGAGCCGTCATAGAGGATGTTCGTGCCGAGGCTGACCACGACGCTCGCGAAGATCAGGCCGGGCGAGCCGCCGGCGCGGGCCGCGGCCAGGCCGAGCATGGTCCCGACGATCTGGTTGACCACGGAGAGGAGGATGCTGTCGATGATGTAGGCCACCAGCCGGCGGCCGATGTGGGCGATGTCCAGGGCCACGGTGTCGACGCCGGAGCGGACGTCGAGG
>DATEOX010000761.1:0-3856 GCA_035273585.1 Thermoanaerobaculia bacterium | reverse complement strand
TCCGACTCGGCGCTGGCCGACTCGCCGTCGTCATCGATCACCGTCAGCGACACGCGGTACGTGCCGGACGCCGAATACGCGTGCGTCACGGTGCGGCCGCTGGCCGTCGTCCCGTCGCCGAACGACCACCAGTACTGCGCGATCCCCGGCGAGCCGCCGTTCACGCTGTCGTTGTCGTGCGACGCGGCGGCGTCGAACGTGACGGTCTGCCCGATGTCGGACGAGTTCGGCGCGCCGGTGAAGGACGCGGTCGGCGGCGCGGTCGCGTTCTGCACCGTGATCTGCTCGATGTTCGACGGCAGCGTGGCGAACGGATTCGACGCGCAGTTGCCGAAGAGGGCCGTGATCCGGTACGCGTACGCGCCGTCCGGTTTGCCGCTCACCGCATAGCTCGTGCCGCCGACGGTGGCTAGCGTCTCGAACGCCGCGCCGGCCTGGATGCGGATGTTGTCCACCGACCACCCCTGGTACGCCGGGGCGGAGAGGTTGTCGTCGCTCACCAGGCGGAAGCGGAGGCGGACGTCGCTGCCGGCGAAGGCGCTGAGGTCGATGCTCCGCTGGCCGGTGAAGTTGCCGGTGTAGCGCGCGAGCTGCGTCCATCCCGCGCCGTGGTCGGTGCTGATGTCGACGTACGCGTAGTCGAAGTCGGGCTCCGTGTCCTGGAACGCGTCGAAGGTCAGCGTGACCAGCGCGCGCGGCAGCGAGACGTCCGTGGCCATGGTCAGTGTGGCCGAGTCGTTGTCGATGTACAGCGCGCCGTAGCCCATCGTGGTCGTGCCGGCGTGCGGCCGCGACGTCCAGTCCGCGGCCACCCACTTCGAGTTGCTGTCCACCAGCGTCTCCTCGGCGTCATCGAACCAGATGGTGCCGGCGGCCGCGGGCCGCGTCTCTTCGACGCGATAGCCGCACGGGCGCGCCGGATCGGAGGCTGGATACGACCAGTTGATGGTGTAGCGCCCGTCGCGGTCGACGCCGGCCTGCTGGTCGGGCGTCGCGTCGTCGGCGATCGGCGCGAGCGACGCCGCCGAGGGGAAGGTCTGCGTCGCGCGCAGGTAGAACGGCATCACGAGCGACTCGGCGCCGTCCTGCCGCGCGGCGCGGACGTACCACTGCAGTTGCAGCGGCGCGCCGCTGGTGACCACGCTGCCATCGATGCTCGCCGTGACGGTGAACGTCGCGCTGCCGTTCGCCGCGACGGCGACCGTGGACGGCGAGGCGGTCACCGAGACGCCGCTCAGCTCCAGCCCGCGGTTGTTGGCCACGGAGAGCGCGTAGCTGCCGGCCGTGCCGGAGAGATCGCGGATGGTGACGACGACGGAGCGGCTGACCACGCCTCGGCTGCCGATGGCCGGCACTTCGCCGAACGAGTGGCTGCCGAGGATCGAGGGGAGGTTGAGGTCCGTGGACGTGACGCCCATCAGGGCCTTGATGTTCACCGCGTGCTGGACATCGATCAGGCCGCTGCCCTGGTCGATGATCGACTCGGCGGTGGTGCCGTCGGCCTTCGCCGCGCCGCTCTCGTTGCGCAGGTTGGTCGAGGAGTTGCCGAGCGCGGTGCGGACCATGTCCGGGTTCCACGTCGGATGCGCCTGGCGGACGAGCGCCGTGGCGCCGGCCACGTGCGGCGAGGCCATCGACGTGCCGCTGATCGAGCCGTAGTTGCCCTGGGCGAGGACGCCCAGCAGCGAGGCAGGGGGCATGGCCGCGAGGATGTTCGTGCCCGGCGCCGTGACGTCCGGCTTCACCTGGCCGTAGCCCTCCACCGGACCGCGCGAGCTGGAGGAGTTCATCAGCGTGTTGCCGTAGAAGGAGTTGATGCGGATCGGATAGGTGGACAGCGTGCCGCTGGCCGGGCTCGCGCCGGCGCCCATCAGCGAGACAAGGTAGTCGAAGTCGGCCACCGGCAGGTTCGCCGCCGGGATGGTGGCCTTGACCGCGGTGGGGTTGGCCGTGTCGGTGCGGTTGAAGACGGCGACGGCCCCCGCGAGCGCGGCGCTGTTGGCAATCTGGGCGAAGGTGGAGGGGAGGCTGGTCTTGACCAGCGCGATGCGTCCGGCGACAGAGGCCGGATAGGAGGCGGGCGTCTCGCCGCCCGCGACGTAGACGTAGTACTGCGCGACGCCGGCCTTGGGCGGCTCCGTCGCGCCGGACATCGGGATGAGCTGCATGCCGCTGCGCTGGCCGGAAGCCGCCGGCAGGTTTGCGGCGGGGGTGACGCCGCCCGGCAGGAGGCGATTGACCGCGCTCGGCGCCAGGACGTCCGTGGACCAGGAGCCGGCCGGGTCGATGCTGTTGCCGACGCAGGTCACGAGGCGCCCGGTGCACGGCGCGCCGACGGTCCCTTCACCGGGGCCGGAGTTGCCGCCCGCGGCGACGACGCTGCATCCGAGGCGGACGGCGTTGTCGGCGGCGATCGCCGTGACGCTGTCCGGCCCGCCCGAGCCGCCCAGGCTCATGTTGATCACCTGCGCCACCGGCTTCGGGAGTCCGTTGACGGTGCGCGGGGAGACGGAGTCTTCGATGGCCATGGTGATGGCGGCGGAGAGGCAGCCGCCCACGGGCGCGGCCTGGCCGGCGATCGAGCCGGCGTCGCTGCAGACTTTGTACGACATGATCCGCGCCTGCGGGGCGACGCCGTGCATGCGGATGTCGTCCGCGGTGTTCGGCAGGCCGTCGGCGCCGGGCGCGAAGCCCTGGTAGCCGGCCGCGGTGGAGGCGACGTGCGTGCCGTGGCCGAGGCCGTCCTCGACGACCACGTCGGCGAGGGGGAGGTAGTAGACGACTTTCTCGTTGGTGCCGGAGGCGGTGGCCGGCGCGACGCCGAGGCGCGGAGGCGTCGGATCGCCGCCGAACATCTCATGATGCCATTCGATGCCGCTGTCGATGACCGACAGGTAGACGCCCTGTCCCTCGTAGCCTTCGTTCGCGTGATCGAAGCGCGTCACTTCCTTGATCGCGCCGTAGACCTGCGGCGCGCGGATGTACGGGACGCTCACGTCGAGGCTGGTGTGCAGCATGTCGTTCGCGTGGACCTTCTTCACCTGGGGCATGGCCTGGATCAGGGGGATGGCCGCGTCGGCCACCTCGAGGTTGATGCCGTTGAAGACGAGGGTGTAGGCGAAGTCGATCCGGACGTTGTTCACGGAGACGCCGCCGATGGTGAAGGGGATGTTCTGCGCCCGGAGGGCATCGAGGAACTTCGCCTGGGAGCCGGCGAGCCTCGATCGGTAATTTTCGACCTGCGCCGCGGACCACGGATGGCCGTCCTTTTTGGCCCGCGCCGCCGCCATGGCCGCCGGCTCCCCACTGAGCTCGACGATGACGGACGCGGCGTTAGCCACTGTGGCGAAGAGGGTTACGAGGATCAGGGCAGGGATCACACGCAAACGAATGGGCATTGCTCTCTACCTCCAAAGTTGCTGGTAGTACCACTACCGGTTGGGCGGCGAGGGAGCAGGGTTTGTGCCAGCTTGGGGCGGAGATATGGCGCAAAGGAGGATGGCGGCGCAGTTGCCGGTCTATCGGCCCAGAACCGCATCCAGGCCGGCCAGGACGAGCTCGACCTTTGCACGACTCAGCTTGCCCATATGCTCGGTGAGAAGCTGTTTGTCGAGCGAGATCACCAGCGATGCATTCGCCACCGAGTCTTGGGGCAGGTTCGTCAGGTGCGAGGCAAGGAGCACGTTGCCCGGAACATATGCCCGCGCGCGATTGATCGCATCGGGGCACACCGCGCGCCGCGTATCATTCCGCGGCCATGAAGCGCGCCCTGCCTCTTCTCCTCCTCCTTTTCTCCCTCGGCGCCGCCGCCCAGCAGCTCACCATCGACTCCATCATGCGCGGGCCGAATCTGGTC
>DATEOX010000760.1:0-4610 GCA_035273585.1 Thermoanaerobaculia bacterium | reverse complement strand
CCTTGATGCGCGCCAGCGGGGCGGGGGCCGGGCCCTGGATGCGGGTGCCGGCGAGGGGCTGGATGGCCTCCTCGAGGCGGCGGCCGGAGTCGCTCGCGGCGCGCTCGACGTCCGGCAGGTTCTCGCCGCGGAAGAGGAGGGCGATCATCGACGTCACCGGCGGGTAATGAAACGTGCGGCGGAACTCGATCTCGGCCTCGTAGAACGCCTCGTAGTCATGATGCAGGGCGTGCTGGATGGCGTAGTGCTGCGGGAAGGCGGTCTGGATCATCACCTTGCCGCGCAACTCGCCGCGGCCGGCGCGGCCGGCGACCTGGGTCAGGAGGTAGAACGTCTTCTCCGCCGAGCGGAAGTCGGGATAGCCGAGGATGGAGTCAGCGTTGAGCACGCCGGTGAGCGTCACATTGGGGAAGTGGTGGCCCTTGCTGAGCATCTGCGTGCCGATGAGGGCGCGCGTCTCGCCCCGGCGGAAGCGCTCCAGGATGGCCACCAGCGAGCCTTTGCGGCGGGTCGAGTCGCGGTCGAGCACATCGACCGAAACCGTTGGAAAATCGCGGCGAAAGCGCTCCTCGACCTTCTCCGTGCCGAAGCCGATCGGCTGCAGGACCTCGCCGTTGCAGAGCGGGCACTTGGAGGGGATCGGCTTGCGCATGCCGCAGTAGTGGCAGATGAGCTGCCCCACGCGGCGGTGCACGGTGAGCGTGACGCTGCAGTCGCGGCAGCGGAACTCGTGGCCGCACTCGCGGCAGAGCAGGTACGGCGCGTAGCCGCGTCGGTTGATGAGGATGATGGCCTGCTCGCCGGCTTCGAAGGTCTCGCGCAGGGCGTCGCGCAGCGGGCCGGAGAAGATGACGAAACCCTTGTCCTCCTTTTCCGCGCGCTCCTTGCGCAAGTCAATGGTTTCTACGTCGGGTAGAGCGCGGGCCTCGACGCGCTTCTTCATCCGCAGCAGCGTGTACTTGCCCCGCGCGGCGTTCTCCCGGCTCTCCAGCGACGGCGTGGCCGAGCCGAGGACCACCGGGATGCCGCGGAGCTGGGCGCGGACGACGGCCAAGTCGCGGGCGTTGTAGCGCGGCGACTCCTCCTGTTTGTACGCGCCGTCCCCCTCCTCGTCGACGACAATGAGGCCAAGGCGCTGGAAGGGGGTGAAGAGCGCGGAGCGGGGGCCGATGGCCACGTCCACCTCCCCTCGCCTGGCCCGCCACCACTGGTCGTAGCGCTCGCTCGGGGAGAGGTTGCTGTGCAGGATGGCGATGCGCTCGCCAAAGCGTTCCTTGAGGCGCGCGGCGAAGACAGGCGTGAGGGAGATCTCCGGCACGAGCAACAGCGCCTGCGACCCGCGCTTCACCACCTCGCGCATCAGCTCGATGTAGACCTCGGTCTTGCCGCTGCCGGTGACCCCCTCGATGAGGAACGGCGCGAACGCGTCGAGCTTCGCCTTCACGGCGTCGACCGCGGCGCGCTGCTCGTCCGAGTAGCGGATCTCGCCGATCGACGCCGTGTCGAGGCCGGCCAGGAAGGCATCGAGGGTGTGCCTCCGCGCGCGGCGCTCGATGCTCACGATTCCTTTCTTCGCCAGCGCGCCGAGGACTGCCGAAGAGATACCGGCGTGCTCCAGGGCGCGAACGGAGAGCTCGCCTCCGCGCGCCTGGAGCAGTTCCACCGCGGCGCGCTGCTTTGGGGCGAGCTTTTCGTCATCGGCGACGAGGGTGACGAAGCGGTCGTAGCGGACGCCTTTCGCATCCTGCAGGCGGTCTCGCACCGCCACGATGCCGGCGGCGCGCAGCCGGTCGATGGCCGAGCGCGGCACCTTCATCTCCTGCAGGAGCGCGGTGATGGCGAGCGGCCGCTTGCGCAGCTCCTGGATCAACGGCAGGTCGGCATCGAGGATCTGCCGCGACTGGAGCGCGGCGGCGATCATCTCCTCGGTGCCGGCGAGCACCGCCTGGCGCTTCCCGCGCGCCGACATGTTCGCCGGCAGCGCGACGCGCAGCATCTCGCCGAGCGGCGCGAGGTAGTACTCCGCCGCCCAGCGGCACAGGTCGATGATCTCCGGGATGAGCGCCGGCTCGTCGTCATCGAGGACGGCGCGGACGTTGCGCAGCTTCACGGAAGGGTCGGGCGGTCGGTCGGTCAGTCCGACGACGAAGCCGGTGGTCAGCTTCGCGCCGAGGGGGACTTCCACGCGGGACCCGAGGCGGACGCCGTCGCGCAGCTCGGCGGGGATCGAGTAGGTGAGCTCGCCGTGCAGCGCGACCGGGAGCGCCACCTCGGCCAGCTCGGAGATGCCGTGGACCATGGAGGCGCAGGATAGCGTAGGGCTGCCCCTCATCCGCCGGAAGAAGAACCCTCGCCCCGCCCCGCGGGGAGAGGGTGGCCGAAGGCCGGGTGAGGGGCGCTTACGCCGCGCGGCGCTTTGTCAACGTATCTACCAGCCGTAGAAGCGGGCGGGCGCGGCGGCGGGGGATGGCGGCGGCGAGCAGGGCCAAGGCCACGGCGCCATATGCGACCAGCTCCGCGGTGGAGAAACCGGTGCGCGGCGCGGTGGCCAGGGTCATCTCGTAGGCGGTGCCGTCGCCACTGCCGGTGGCGATGAGCGAGGCGGTGGCGATCAGGCGGCCGTTGCCGTTCACGCCGGCGATGCGGATGAGGAGCTGATCGGCGCGGGTGCTCGGAAGGATCTCGCCGACGTCGATCATCCGCGGCTCGCGGCCGCCGAGGTAGAGGCGCTTGCGGGACAGCGGCCGGCCAGCCGTATCGAGGAGAGTGAGCTCGTAGTAGAGGGGATTGCCGGTCGTCTCCACGAGCCAGAGGCGGTAGCGGAAGCCGGGGGCGAGCGCGCCGCCCTGCAGCGTGGCCGTCTCGCCGTTGCCGACGGCGAACTGCGCGGGCACGGCGTTGAACGACGTCGCGGTGCTGCGGGTCGGCTCCTCGCCGGCGAGCTGGCTGTAGACGCGGGCGTGCGCCACCACGTCTTCCGTCGACTCGATGTGCAGCGCGCCGACGCCCTCCACGCCGAGGTCGTCGATGACCCGCGAGGCGCCGGGGGCGAGGGTGAGCGCCGTGACGTGCGGCGTCGGATTGGGCTGCGACGACTTGCTGAAAGAGAGCGTCACGCGCGCGGCATCAGAGGAGACGTTCGTCAGCCAGATCGTCGTGCCGAAGACCCGCCCGTCCTGCCCCACCGCGCGACCGGCGATGGGCAGCCAGGCGTCGCGGGAGGCATATCCGGCGAGCGCACGCGTAGCGCTTGCGATGAGGAAGGCGACGAGGAGGGGGCGCATGGGGGAGGTGTTGTTAGAGTACACCCGATGGCGGCCCTCCTCTACCTCCTCGCCGCGGCGGCGACCGTGGCGCTGCTGCGCCTCCGCCCGCTCGTGGCGGCGGCGCTGGTCCTCCTCCCGTTGCTCGTCACCGGCAGGGCCATTCTGACGGGGAACGTCTACGCGCCGGTGGACATCGCCATGACCGCGGAGCCGCTGGCATCGATCGCCGCCGAGGTGGGGATCGCGTCGGTGGCGAACCCGGGGCTGTCAGATGTCTATGCGCAGTTCATCCCCTGGCGCGATGCCGTCCGCTTCGCCGTCCGCCACGGCCAGTGGCCGCTCTGGAATTCGTTCGAGCTCTGCGGCGATCCGCTGGCCGGCGCGGTGCAGTCGGCGCCGTACCATCCGATCCACCTGCTGGCGCTGCTGCTGCCACTGGCCGACGACCTGACTTTCACCGCGACGGCGATCCTCTTCCTCGCGGCGCTGGCGATGTTCCTCTTCCTGCGGGAGCTGACGCGAGATCGGTACGGATCCTTCGCCGTCTCCGCGGCTCAGGATGACACCGCCACGGAGCCGGCCGCGCTCTTCGGGGCCGCGGCGTGGATGCTCGGCGCGCACCTCATCGCCTTCCTCGGCACTGCACATGGAATGTCGGTCGCCGCCCTCCCGCTCCTCCTCCTCGGCGCGCGCCGCGTGGTGAGGTCACCCGGACGGAGTAGTGCCGCGGTGCTGATGCTCGCCCTGCTGCTCCTCGTCCTGGCGGGCCATCCGGAGTCGGTGCTCCACTGCGTGACGCTCGCCGCCGTCTACTTTCTCTTCCAGAAGCCGTCGCGCCAGGCGATCTTCTGGGGCGTCGGCGCTGGCGTCGCGACGCTGCTCGTGTCGGCGGTCTTCCTCCTCCCCTTCTTCGAGGCGCTGCCGCAGACGGCGGAGCTGCGCTCGCGGAACCGGGCGGATGCGACGCCGCACTCGACCTTGCCGCGCGTCGCGCGGGAGATCGCGGCCGACGTGATGCCGTACGTGGAATTCAGCGATGGCGACCACGTGCGCGTCGGCTCCGCGTATGTCGGCGCGCTGCTCTTCGCCCCGGCGCTCGTGGCGCTCTTCACGTGGCGCGACCGCGAGCGGTGGTTCTTCGCCGCGCTGCTCCTCTGGGGCTTGCTCGCCGGGGCGAACGCGCCCGGCCTGGCTGACCTGCTCGCCGCCCTGCCCGGCTTCTCGATCGCGGTGAACGACCGGATGATCGTCTTCGCCGCACTGGCGCTGGTGGTACTGGCCACGAGCGGGGTGGCCGATGGCGCGCGGGCGTCCCGCCTGCCAGCGGCGGCACGTCTCGTGCCG
>DATEOX010000759.1:0-3668 GCA_035273585.1 Thermoanaerobaculia bacterium | reverse complement strand
GATGCCCGCCGCGGCGAGGATCCGCCCCACCGGATCGAGCGGGATGCCGTTGCGGTCGACGCGCGTCGCGCGCAGGCCGCTGCGCGAGGGACCGGACGGCGTCCGCTCCGGGCCGGCAAAGAAGATGGCGAACTCGCTGCCGTTCCACACCAGCCGCCCCCGGGTGATGTTCCCGCTGGCCAGCCGCGACGGCGGCGCGAGCGGGTTGAGCGAGGCATCGAAGGCCGTGACGTCCAGCGAGCGGAGCGCCGGACAGAGGATGACGCAGTCCTTGTCTTCCTCCAACGCGATCCAGGAGACGAGGTAGCGCTCGCCGCTCCAGACGAGCTGCGGCTCGATGGCGAATACGCCGGGCGGCGAGATGCGGATCGGCGTGGCGTCGAGGCGGCGGCCGTCCGCCGTCACCCGCACGCCGACGATGGCGAACGACGGCGACTCCCAAATGACGAGGTGCAACGAGCCGTTCCAGGCCGCGGCCGGCTGCGCGTCGCGCCAGGCCTCGCCCAAGAGGGCGGCGTCGGCGGTGCCGAAAGGGAGCTTCGCCGCGACCTGCGCATTGCTGAACAGCGGCTGATCGAGCCAGACGGCCAGCGGCTGCGGGGCATCGCTGAGGATGGGACGGATCTGGTCGTCCGTGCTGGATTGGAGCGCCACGCCGCGGCCGTCGAGCGGACCGGTCGCCGGATGCGCGCGGCCGGCGAACACGGTCCAGCGATGCTCGCGTCCGACCTGCTCGTTCCAGACCACGAGGTCCGCGTCGCCGCTGGCCACCGCCGCCGGCGCTCCCTGCCAGGCGAGGCTCTCGGAGAGGAGCGCGCTCGGCGGCGCGCCGTAGCGGATGTGGCGGATGTCGTCGCTCTTGGTTCCCGGCCCGGTGATGGCGAAGCGGACGGTGTCGACGTACACGACCTCCGCGTCGCGGCCGTTCCAGGCGACGTCGCTCATCGTCTGCCGGTCGCTGTCGCCGACGAGTGTGAATGGCTCGCCCAGGCGCGTGCCGTCACGCGCCAGCTCCACCGCGGCGAGGTCCGGATCCGTCCGCTGCAGGTTGGAGGTGAAGGTGACGAGGTAGCGGTCGCCCATCCAGACGATCGACGGCTGGCCCTGCACCGGCGCCTCGTCGGGGAAGAACTGCTTGACGTCATCCACTTCGCCGTTGACGCGCAGCCGCCGCACGAACGTCTGCGTCCTCCAGGTGGAGCCGTTCAACACGCCGCGCCCCTCGGCCCAGACGAAGAGGAAGTCGGTGCCGTCCGATGCGACCGACATCTTGTCCTGCCCCAGGTACGGCTGCAGCCCCTGGGCCGTGAGCTGCACGCGCGGGACGCGGATGCCGTCGTGGCCAAGGATCGTGGCGTAGTTGCCGGTGACGTCGAACGTGCTGATGGCGTACTCGCTGCCGTTCGAGGCGACGACCGGATCGATCGCCCCGACGGCGATGCGCAGCCGCTCGCCGCGCGGCGTGCCGTCCGCGTTCAGCCGCTGGGCGAAGACGTCGGTCTGCTCGATGGCCGGCCCGCTGGCGACCTGATAGACGAGCAGGTAGTCGCGCCCGTTCGAGGCGAGCGCCGGGCTGGTGCCCCCCGCGACGCGCGCCACATCCTTCACCTCGCCCGATGCCGAGACGCTGCTGATCTCCGTCGCGCCGTTCGCGACGGTGGCCACGAGGTAGCCGTCGCCGTTCGAGGCGACATCACCTACGACGCTCCCCAGCGGCTTGATGACGATGTCGCCGCCGCCTTCGACGAAGCGCCCGCGAACATCGGTCTGCGGCGCCGCCCCCGCCCGTCCGTCGTTCCAGATGGCGAGGAACCCCCGCCCGTCGCTGGCGATCCGCGGACGGAATCGCTGGAACGGCGCCGGTCCGGTCACGGGGGCCGTCACCGGCACCTCCGCGGCGTTCAGGCTGATCAGGAGAAAGAGGGAGAGGAAGGAGAGGGGGCGTCCGTGGGGCATCGCCACTATTACGGATGCCCCTCGGTTTGCGCCCATGCGCCACCGCTCACTTCACCTTCGAGATGTAGTCCGCGTCGATGCCGTGAATGCGCATGTCGATCAGCTTCGAGACCGGGATGCCGCTGTAGCCGACGTTCTTCAGCGAGCGGATGTACTCCGGCGTGACGCGGTGGATGCGCATGGCCACGAGGTCGTCGGGGCTGACGCCGGTGTAGCCGAGCTCGCGGAGCTGGCGGACGAAGTCGGGCGTCACGCGGTGGATGCGGAAGGCGATGGCGTCGTCGAAGTCGAGCCGGTCGTAGCCGAGGGTCTTCATCTCCTGCAGGAACTCGGGCGTGGCCTGATGAATGCGCGTGGCGACGAGCTGGTCCATCGTGAGGTTGGAGTAACCGGCGGCGCGCATCTGGCGGATGTAGTCGGTGGTCACGCGGTGGACGCGGGAGGCGATGAGGTCGTCGTAGTCGACGTCGCGGTATCCGAGGGAGCGGAGCTCGTCGATGAGCTGGGGCGTGACGCGGAAGATGCGCATCGACATGTACTGATCGAGCGAGACTCGGTAGCCGGCCTGCTGCATGGAGCGGATGAACTCCGCCGAGGTGTCGGTCATGGCCAGGGAGAAGAGCTTCTCCTCGTCGTCGCCGTCGCGGTCGAGCGCGACGCCCAGGGCGCGGATCTGATCGTAATAACGCTGGCTGGGACTGAAGGTGAAGTGACCGGCCCCTTCGCGCTGCTTGAAGACGCCTTCCATCGACAGGGTGCCGGCGTCGCGGCGGAGCTCGAATGCGACCGGCGTCTGCACGGACGAGGCGACCTGCGCCGCGGTCAGGCCGGTGAAGGCATCGAGGGACATTGGCTGCCCGTGATGGTTGTGCTCGCGGGAGAACTGCCACTGCAGCATCCCATCCTCGCGCGGCGTAGCCGTCCACGACCCGCGCAGATCGGCTTTGGCGGCGGTGGGAAGGAGGGCGATGAGGAGGAACCAGAGGGTGAGGGCGAGGATGCGGTTGGTGGACATTGTTTGCCTCCCTATTACGATGTTTTTCGTACTTTCGATACGAGTTGTTAGTTGTTAGTTGTTGGTTGTTGGTTGTTAGAGCCTTACGGTCTCTACCAACAACTAATAACCAACAACCAACAACTATTGTCTGTACTTCGACAGCTCCCGGATGTAGTCCGCGTCGATGCCGCTCACGGCGAGGCGGATCAGCTCGTCCACCGTCAGGTTCCGGTAGCCGGCGTCGTTGAGGGAGCGGATGAACTTCGCCGAGACGCCCTGCACGCGCAGGGAGACGAGATCCTTCGGGGCGAGCTTGTCGTAGCCGGCGTCGCGCAGCTCGCGGACGTAGGCGGGGGAGACGCCCTGCACGCGCATGGCGATCAGGTCGCCGGTCCTGGTGACGTCGATGCCGGCGTCGCGCATGCCGCGGACGTACTCCGCACTCGCGCCCTGCACGGCCAGCGCAACCACGGCACCCGCGTCCTTGATGTTCACGCCGGCGTCGCGCAGCTCGCGGATGTACTGCGGGGTCACGCCCTGCACGCGCATGGCGATGATCTGCTCCAGCGGGACGTCGCCCAGGTCGAGGGCGCGCATTTCGTTGATGTACTGCGGCGTCACGCCGACGGAGCGCAGGGCGATGAGCTCGTCCACGGTCAGCTTCCCGGAGGCGCCGATCTTCCGGTCGCGGTCGTCGAAGGTGAAGGTGGTGTTG
>DATEOX010000758.1:0-5344 GCA_035273585.1 Thermoanaerobaculia bacterium | reverse complement strand
GAGCCGCCCGGCCGCCGCTTCCCCCGCCCAGGCGGCGATCGTGGTCGGCATCAACGCCGCCGCCATCGCCGCCGGCCGCCCGGTCCGCGACACCGAGGTCCTGCTCCCGCCGACGGAGATCCACCCGCAGGAGCCGCACGCGAAGCCGTAGCCGGCACGGCCGGCTGCGTCGGTTGGCCAAGCCTCGGCGGTCGCTGGCGCCCGAACACACGATCTGCCGCGCGGACTCCTGACCGGCGCCGGCCGGCTGGAGAGCCGGCCCTGCATTCCTCCGTGCTAGAATCCGCGCCCCAAAGCTGTCCCGTCCAAAGCTCGCAGTGTGTGTGACGGGATCTCTCACTTAGACAACGGAGGATTTATGAAGTCTTGGATCACGCGCGCGCTGGTCCTGGCCGCGGTTCTTGTGTCGCTGGCCGGGCTGGCTCAAGCGCAGGGAGAGGTGGCGCATCCATCCGCCGACCCCGCGGTGGCGCAGAACGAATCGAAGCTGGCGGGCCACCCCACCGAGGCGCGCACCGAGGCCAGCCTCGTGCTGCCTGACCTGCGCCAGGTCACCTTCCTCGGCGGCATCTCCGGGCAGACGCTGCTCATCTGGGGCCTGCTCGTCTGCGTCCTGGGGATGCTCTTCGGCTTGGTCATCTACGTCCAGCTCAAGAACCTGCCCGTGCATCGCTCGATGCGCGAGATCTCCGAGCTGATCTACGAGACGTGCAAGACCTACCTGACCACGCAGGGCAAGTTCATCCTCCTGCTCGAGGTCTTCATCGGCGTGATCATGATCATCTACTTCGGCTGGCTGCGGCACTTCGAGCCGTTGCGGGTCGTGACGATCATCGTCTTCAGCCTGATCGGCATCGCCGGCAGCTTCCTGGTCGCCTGGTTCGGCATCCGGATCAACACCTTCGCCAACTCGCGCACCGCGTTCGCCTCACTGCGCGGCAAGCCGTTCCCGACCTACGCCATCCCCCTCAAGGCCGGCATGTCCATCGGCATGCTGCTCATCTCCATCGAGCTGGTGATGATGCTCATCATCCTGCTCTTCGTGCCGCGCGACTACGCCGGCCCGTGCTTCATCGGCTTCGCGATCGGCGAGTCGCTCGGCGCCGCGGCGCTGCGCATCGCCGGCGGCATCTTCACCAAGATCGCGGACATCGGCTCGGACCTGATGAAGATCGTCTTCAACATCAAGGAAGACGACGCGCGCAACCCGGGCGTCATCGCCGACTGCACGGGCGACAACGCGGGCGACTCGGTCGGACCGACCGCCGACGGCTTCGAGACCTACGGCGTCACCGGCGTGGCGCTCATCACCTTCATCCTCCTGGCCGTCACCGAGCCGGTGGTCCAGTCGCAGCTCCTGGTCTGGATCTTCGCCATGCGCGTGATCATGATCGTGACCTCGGCGGTCTCGTACTTCATCAACGAGGGCTTCGCCACGGCGAAATACAAGAACGTCGACAAGATGAACTTCGAGGCGCCGCTCACGTCGCTCGTCTGGCTGACCTCGATCGTCTCCATCATCCTCACCTACCTGATCTCCTGGCTGCTCATCCCCTCCCTCAGCGGCGACACGACGCTGTGGTGGAAGCTCTCCTCGATCATCACCTGCGGCACGCTGGCCGGCGCGGTCATCCCCGAGCTGGTGAAGGTCTTCACCTCCACCGACTCGCGCCACGTGCAGGAAGTCGTGACCGCCTCGCGCGAGGGCGGCGCGTCGCTCAACGTCCTCTCCGGCCTCATCGCCGGCAACTTCTCGGCGTACTGGATGGGCCTGACCATCACCGGCCTGATGGGCATCGCGGCCTGGATCAGCGGCGCGTTCCCTTCGAACATGATGATCGCCCCGGCCATCTTCGCCTTCGGCCTGGTCGCCTTCGGCTTCCTGGGCATGGGCCCGGTGACGATCGCCGTCGACTCCTACGGCCCGGTCACGGACAACGCGCAGTCGGTGTTCGAGCTGTCGACCATCGAGTCCATCCCCGGAGTGGAGGAGGAGATCCACCGCGACTTCGGCTTCCGTCCTTCGTTCGAGAAGGGGAAGGACTATCTCGAGGAGAACGACGGCGCGGGCAACACGTTCAAGGCCACGGCCAAGCCGGTGCTCATCGGCACGGCGGTGGTCGGCGCGACGACGATGATCTTCTCCATCATCGTGATGCTCACCAACGGGCTCACGATCGACATGGACAAGCTCTCGCTCCTCCACCCGCAGTTCCTCCTCGGGCTGATCATCGGCGGCGCGGTGATCTACTGGTTCACCGGCGCCTCGATGCAGGCCGTCTCGACCGGCGCCTACCGCGCGGTGGAGTTCATCAAGAAGAACATCCGCCTCGATGCGAGCGTCACGAAGGCCTCGGTCGAGGACTCGAAGAAGGTCGTCGAGATCTGCACGCAGTACGCGCAGAAGGGCATGTTCAACATCTTCCTGACGGTGTTCTTCTCCACGCTCGCATTCGCCTGCTTCGAGCCGTTCTTCTTCATCGGCTACCTGATCTCCATCGCCATCTTCGGCCTTTACCAGGCCATCTTCATGGCCAACGCCGGCGGCGCCTGGGACAACGCGAAGAAGATCGTGGAGGTGGAGCTGAAGGAAAAGGGGACGCCGCTCCACGCCGCGACGGTCGTGGGCGACACGGTCGGCGATCCGTTCAAGGACACGTCGTCGGTGGCCATGAACCCGGTCATCAAATTCACGACGCTCTTCGGCCTGCTCGCCGTCGAGCTGGCGGTGGAGATGACGAAGAACGGCCAGGGCGGCCTGACCCGGATCCTCTCCGGGGTCTTCCTACTCATCGCCATGTTCTTCGTCTATCGCTCGTTCTACGGCATGCGCATCGGCAAGGTGGAAACGGCCTAGCTCAAGCGTTACGGATGTGCGAAAGGGCGGGCTTCGGCCCGCCCTTTTTTGTACACTGCCCCCCTCATGAAGAAGCTCGCCCTCACCCTCCTCCTCATCGCCACCGCCGCCTCCGCGGAGGAAGTCGTCAAGCGCGGCGCGGCCATTGCGCCCGACGCGAAGACGGCGCCGCTCGCGGAGGTGATGAAGAACCCCGACGCCTACACGAAGGACGCGGTGGTGGTGGAAGGGACGATCGACAAGCTCTGCACGAACAAGGGCTGCTGGATGCAGCTCGTGCCGGAAGGCTCGAAGCACGGCGTCCGCGTTACGTTCAAGGACTACGGCTTCTTCGTCCCTACCACCGCGCAGGGCTGGAAGGCCCGCGCCGAGGGGGTGGCCACGGTGAAGACGCTCTCGAAAGAGGATGCCGACCACCTGGAAGGCGAAGGGGCCAAGCTCGCCCGCAACGCCGACGGCACCGCCCGAGAGGTGTCGTTCATCGCGCAGGGCGTGGAGCTGCGCAAGTAGTCACGGCACGAGCATGTGATTGAGCAGGTCCGCGAGGCGATAGCCGCCGAGGGCGATCGCCTCGTCGCCGATGTCGAAAGCCATGTCGCGGTACGTGTCGCTCGGCACCTGATTCATCTTCAGGGTTTTCGGATAGAGCCGGCTCTTCGCCGTCTCGAAGCCTTCCAGGGCCCAGCCGTTGAAGTCGCCGGAGTGGATGCGGCTGACCATCCCCGCGCGCGGATGATCGCTGACGATCCTGGCCTCGACGCGGTTGAGATAGTCGATCTGCTTCTCGCCCGGGTTCGGGGGCAGCTTCTTGTCGATGATGCCGTCCCAGTACGAATGCAGCTTGCTCGGGGAACCGGCCAGCGTGAACCCGTTGCCGCCCTGATCGCCGTTAGGGCTCTGGGCCGTGACGTGCGCCGCGGTATGCAGCGGCTGATGGATGTCGCCCACGAGGTGAAGGATCCAAGCCAGGTGCCGCGCGCGGCTTCTCGCCGCCGGACACAACGCCTGCTCGCACGGAACGGACTGCCGAAAGGCGGCCAGGCGGTCCACCGCGTTGATGTCCGGGATGTCGATGTCCTTGTCCTTCGGTGCGTTGCTGCCGGTCTCGCCCGAGACTCCCGTCCAGAAGTGATCGATGAAGTGCCAGTCGCGCTGGTGGAACCGCGTGCACTTACGCGGATCGTTGTCCCCGTCGGGCCGAACGACATCCGGCCAGGTGGCGGCGCGCATGAAGAACTCCCGCTGGCGGTCGGCCAGAGGACGCGTGTCGTTCGGGAAGAGATCGAGCAGGCAGGCGTCCGCGGGCGCCTTCTTGAGCAGCTCGATCGCCTTCGTCCGCGCGGCCGGCGTCATGTTGTCCCAGGCGATCGCGGCCACCAGCTTGTGGCCCGTGTCGTTCCAGGCGAGGACGCTGGCGGGGAAAAGCAGGGCCAGAACGAGCGCGGCGAGGGCGAAGCGGTTGCTCTTCATGACTAAGGAGAGGGCCGCGGGACGTCTTTTCCTACCCGGAAGGTGGGCCGGCTGGAGAGCCGGCCCCCTACATTCATTCCCTTTCCCGATGCTTCGCGTGCGCCTTCTCCACGAGGGCCTCGAAGCGCGGGTCATCGCGGAGCGACTCGAGGTCGTCGTCCTTCTCGAGATTGCCGCTGAGATCCATGCCCCGGTCGAGGGCGCTCTGCAGGGCGCGGAACGCCGCATCGCTGTTGCCCGCGACGGCGTACGCGCAGCCGATGTTGTAGGACGAGGTGGCCGGCCGGTGGCCGAGGTCGAGCGACTTCTGGAAGGCGGCGACGGAGCCGCGCGGGTCGTTCGCCCGCAGCCGGGCGTAGCCGAGGTTGAACCAGGCGCGGCCCATCTCCGGATGCTGGCGCGTCACGTCCTCGAAGTGCTTCACCGTCTGGCCCCAGTTGGCGTCGTCGTCGCCCAGCCAGCCGTTCATCCACTGCTGGCCGGTGTTGAGGTCGAGCGAGCGGGCCAGGTCGATGATGGCCAGGTAGCGGCGCTGGGCGCGCAGCGAGGCGAGGTCCGGATCCTTCTTGATCTGCTCCGCCGAGTTCGAGCCGAGGGTGACCGACTTTTCCAGCGCGTCGAGCGCGTGGGTGCTGTCGCCAGCCAAGGCGTAGGCGCAGGCGAGGTTGTGCCAGGCGTTCGTGTTCGCCGGATCGGCCTGGACGGCGCGGTTCAGCGCATCGGCGGCGCGCGTCAGCTCGCGCAGGCGCAGCAGGTCGGCGCCGCTCTCCGCCCATTCGTGCGAGGTGGCCGTGCCGCGCGCGCGCAGCCGGTCATCGCGCATCATCGCCTCGTGCAGCCGCTGGTCGCCGCGCCGGGAGTGCGACATCCGCTCGATGATGCGCTGAAAGCGCGGGTCGCTGCGCAGCGGGTCGAGATCGCTGTCTTCGATGTAGTGATCGGCGTCCGCGTAGCCGAGCTCCACCGCCTTCTCCAGCCACTGGATGGCGTGCTCGCGGTCGTTCTGCAGTGAATACG
>DATEOX010000757.1:0-5872 GCA_035273585.1 Thermoanaerobaculia bacterium | reverse complement strand
AGGAGGCAGACCACTCCGCCCGCAATCGGCGCCGCGGTCGCCAGGCGGTTGCCGCGGACGTCATAGCGAAGGATTCCGTCCTGCGTTCCCACCCACACCCACCCGTCCGGCGCGGCGACGAGGCAGTTGCGGCGGATGCGCGTCCGAACGAGCGGCACACCGCCCACCTCCGCCACGAAGCGGACGCGCTCGCCCGGCGCGTAGGCGCGCAGCGGCTTCTCCGACACGACGAGCCCAGACTCGGAGCCGACCCACAGCCGCCCGCCGGCGTCCTCGACGATCTCCCGCACGGTCAGATCGTCGAGGCCGTCGGCCACCGAGTAGGTCTCCATCGAGTGGCCGTCGTAGCGCGTCAGGCCCGACGAATAGAACCCCATCCAGATGTAGCCGAGGTCGTCCTGGATGATCTTCTGCACACTGGCGGAGGGGAGCGGAGAGACCTGGTCGTCCGGGGTGAAATGGACGAAAGGAAGCTCCTGCGCGCCGAGGCTGCTCGCGATGGCGAGGGCAGCAAGGATGAGGCCGCGGCGCATGAGGGAACGAGTATAGAAAACCTCGCAGCCGCCCCGACGTAGAATCCACCACACATGGCCCGCTTCTCCGACTGGCTGGACCTCGGCAAGAGCACGATCGCCTCGCTGACCACGAGCGACATGACCGGGCTTTACGTGCGCGAGTGGCCGGAGACGAAGCGGATGCTCATCGCCGACCATCGCGCGGCGATCGAGGTCGAAGGGCAGCCCGTGCGGCGCTTCATCCGCACCGGCAGCGCGATGCTCTACGGCCTGACCAAGCGCCTCGCGCCGCACCGGCGCGTCCTCTTCGGCCTCTCCTTCATCGCCTTCTTCGTCTGCCTCGTCTCGATCTTCACCCGGATGAAGAACCCGCCGGTCTGGACGTTCGTCGAGGCGGCGGCGACGTTCGTCGTGCTCACGCTCCTGCTGGCCATGGAGTTGCTGGACAAGATCAAGTTCCGCGACGAGCTGGAGCTCGCCCGCGACCTGCAGGCGGGCCTCATCCCGAAGGTGCCGCCGAAGTCGGACCAGTACGACATCGCCGCCTTCAACCACATCGCGAACACGGTCGGCGGCGACATCTATGATTTCGTGCCGCTTGCCGACGGCCGCATCGCCGTCCTCTTTGGCGACGCCTCCGGCCACGGGATGGCCGCAGGCCTGGTGATGGCCGTGGCCCATGCGGCGTTCCGCACGCAGCTCGACATCGATCCGACGCCGGCGGCGATCATCGCCAGCCTCAATCGCATCCTCTGCCGCACCGGCGGCCCCCGCTCGTTCTTCGCCTCCTGCTACGTGCTGCTCGAGCCCGACGGCAGCTTCTCCGCGACGGTGGCCGGCCATCCGCCCATCCTCCACGTCGGCCGCGACGGCCGGGTCATCAGCCGCATCGGCCGCGGCGCCTACCCCCTCGGCGTGAAGACCGGCCTGGAGTGGATGGAGGAGCGCGGCACACTCGCGCCGGGCGAGCGCCTCCTGCTCCACTCCGACGGCCTGACCGAGTCGCGCAACGTGAACGGCCGCGAGTTCGGCGATGCATACGTCGACGCCATCGTGAGCTGGGCCCCGGACGTCTCCGCCGCCGGCCTGGTCGACACGTTCGTCGGCGAGTGGGGTCAGTTCACGGGAGGCAGGCCGGCGGAGGATGACGTGTCGATTGCCGTCATCGCGCGATGCGCCCCCTGATCGTCGCGCTCGACGTCACCGAGCGCTGCAACCTGAAGTGCATGATGTGCCACTTCTCGACGGTGGACCGGCTGCCCTTCCCGCCGTACCACGAATACGACGCGAACATGCCGGTGCCGCTCTTCGAGCAGATCGCGACCGAATACTTTCCGCGCGCCTGGCGGGTCGCGCTCGGATGCGCCGCCGAGCCGCTGATGCATCCCCGATTCGCGGAGCTGCTGGCGATCGCCGGGCGGTACCGCATCCCCGACCTCTGGTTCCCGACGAACCTGCTGCCGCTGACGGAGAAGACGGCGGATGCGATCGCGCGGGCGGGGGTGCGGACGGTGGCGGTATCGATCGACGGCACCACCCGCGAGACGTACGAGCGGATCCGCGTCGGCGCCACGTGGGCCCGGCTGCACGAGAAGCTGCGCCTCCTGCGCGGCGTGAGGCGGCGCATGATCTTCACCTGGATGCAGGCCAACCGCGCGGAGCTGGCCGAGGTGCCGGCGTTCGCGCAGTCGATCGGCGCGCGGGAGCTCGACGTGCGGTACGTCTCGCCGACGGACGGCGTCGACAACACGGCGCAGTTCATCACGCCGGATGACGACGCGAAGCGTGAGCTTGCGTCGGCCGCGCGCGATGCCGTGCGGCGCGGCATCCGCCTCTCCTCGTATCCCGAGTTCGAGGTAGCGCGGCCGCGACCGCTTCTCGCGCGCGTCGCCCGCCGCGCGTGGCGCATCAAAGCCGGCCTCGACACGCTGGAGCAGCGGCGCTACGCAAAGCGGGAGCGCGAGAACGGCTGCGGCTATCCCGGCGCGCATTACGTCATCCGCGCCAGCGGCGCCGCGTTCCCCTGCGTCTACTTCGAGCAGCCGCTCACCGGCGACACGTTCGAGCGGCTGATGGCCGGCCTGCGCACGGGCAAACCGATCGGCAACTGCGCCACGTGCGCCTTCAGGCGGGACGCAATGTATCGGCCCACCCTGTCATCCTGAGCCGCGAAGACGGCGAAGGATCTCCCGGCAAGAACGGGGAGATCCTTCGTCGTCTTCGCGACTCAGGATGACAGGGCCGTACGAGCCACCAAACCCTCGAACACCTGCAGCGCGAGATCGACGCGTCCGAGAGGCGCCGAGACCTGCACGCCCGCGACCTGGCCGCGCACGCGTTCCAGCGTCTCGCGGGCGATGGCGACGCCCTCGCGCAGGCCGTGCTCCTTGCTCTTCTCGCTCGCCAGGCGCATCCGCTCCATCACGTCGTCCGGCACGGAGACGCCCGGCACCTCGTTGTTCATGAACTGCGCGTTGCGGTAGGAGAGCAGCGGCCAGATGCCGGCCACGATCGGCAGCTTCATCTCCTCGATGCGCTCCAGGAAACGCTCGAGCTGGCGCACGTCAAAAACGGGCTGCGTGATGGCGTACTCGGCGCCGGCCTTCGCCTTCCAGTCGAGGCGGCGCAGCTCGTAGTCGAGGTCGAGGTGGCCGGGGTTGACGCCGACGCCGATGGTGAACGCGGTCGGCTCGCCGAACGGGTTGCCGCCGAGGTCGAGGCCGTGGTTCATCAGGTTGACCATGTTCGTCAGGCCGATGGAGTCGATGTCGAAGACCGCGGTCGCCTCCGGATACGGTCCCATCTTCGGAGGGTCGCCCGTGATGAGGAGCATGTTGCGCAGGCCGAGCGCGGCGCATCCGAGGAGGTCGGAGTGCATGCCCAGGAGATTGCGGTCGCGGCAGCAGTAATGAAGGACGGTCTCGATGCCGACCCGCTGCTGGAGAAGCACGGCCACGGCGATGGCGCCCATGCGGTTCTGCGCGCGCGGTCCGTCCGGCACGTTGACCGCGTCGACGCCGGCGGCTTTGATGGAGCGCACCGACTCGACCATCGGGTCAGGGTTCGTCCCCTTCGGCGGCACGATCTCGATGGTGGTGACGAACTCGCCCGCGGCGAGCTTGCCGCCCCAGTGCGAGCGCGCCTCGAACGGCACCGGCTGGCGCCCCTGCGGCGCCTCGGTCTTCCCGTTCTTCTCGATGATGACGAACGTGCGGCGCGGCGAGAGCGGACGCACCGCGTCGGCCATCACCTTCACGTGCTCGGGCGTGGTGCCGCAGCAGCCGCCGAGGAACTTCACGCCTTTGTGGATCAGGCGCTTGGCGTACTTGCCCATGTAGTCGGGCGAGGCCATGTACATCTGCCGGCCGTTCACCTCGCGCGGCAGGCCGGCGTTCGGCTGGCAGGAGATCTTCCGCGCCGTGACGGCGCTCATCTCTTCGATGGCGTCGAGCATCACGTCCGGACCGACGGAGCAATTCAGGCCGATCACGTCCGCGCCGGCGCGGTCGAGGCGCTGGGCGATGAGACGCGGCGTGTCGCCGTAGATCGTGCGGACGTCCGTGCCGATGGTCATCTGGGCGATGACCGGCAGCGAGCAGACGTCGCGGATCGCGGCGATCCCCTGCTCCACTTCGGCGATGTTGGAGAAGGTCTCGAGCACGAACAGATCGACGCCACCGTCGCGCAACGCCTCGGCCTGCTCGCGGAAGTACTCGCGCGCCTCGTCCACGGAGGTCGGCCCGTACGGCTCGATGCGAATGCCCAACGGGCCTATGGCGCCGGCCACGTACACCGCGTCGCCCGCGGCGCGGCGGGCGATCTCGACGGCGGAGATGTTGATGTCGCGCAGCTCGTCATCGATGCCGAAGGCGTGCAGCTTCACCCGGTTCGCGCCGTACGTGTTCGTCTCCAGGATCTCGGCGCCGGAGCGGACGTACTGCTTGTGCACCTCGAGCACGATCTCTGGGTTGCGGAGGTTCAGCTCGTCGTAGCACTTGTTGATGAAGACGCCCTTCGAATAGAGCATCGTGCCCATGGCGCCGTCGAAGAGGTAGACGTGCTCGTCCGCGATTGCCTGTATGAAGTCCTGCATAAACAAAAAGCCCCACGCCGGATGAAGACGTGGGGCCGATCAAAAGTCGAAATCGATCGTGGCGGCGATTTAGCTTTTTTTAGGCTGGTTGCAAGCGACCCCAAATCACTCCAGCAACGCGCACTTTACCACTAGTCGCCGAAAATGCGCCGCAACCGGTCCAACCGCCGCTCGACGTTCTGCCGGTTGCGGTCCACCTCCGCGGCCCACCTGCGGAACTGCTCGAAGGTGATGGCGGGCGGCTCGTCGAAGTGCTCGCGGTCGAAGAAGACGCGGCGGACGACGTTGCCGATGAACCCCCGCGGACAACTGTGCGTCGGCGCGGTGCCGCTGAGGAAGACCTCACGCACCGGACCGGGGCAGCCCTGCTGCCAGAGCATTCCGGTCTCCGGATCGATGGCCCGGAAGGTGACGCCGGCGGGCGGCTTCGGCTCGGCGTGCTGATGCGGGATGGCGCTCATGTAGGCCCCCCAGATCGGGATGGCCGCCTCGCCGGACGACAGCCGCAGCGGCGCGCCGTGATCGAAGCCGACCCACACCGTCGACACCATGTCCGGCGTGTAGCCGACGAACCACGCGTCGCGGTAGTCGTTCGTCGTGCCGGTCTTCCCCGCCGCGTAGCCGAGGCCGTAGCGCTTGAGCCGCGAGGCGGTGCCGCGCTGCACGACGCCGCGCAACAGGGTGTGCATCACATACGCGGCGTCGGCCGGCGCGACCTTCTTCTGCTGCCGCTCGCCGCGCACCAGCACCTTGCCCCGCGTGTCGCGCACCTCCGTCAACAGGTACGGCTCGACGCGTACGCCGAGATTCGGGAACGGCGTGTAGGCCGCGGTCAGCTCGCGCATCGTCACTTCTGTCACGCCGAGGGGCAGGGCCGGGATGCGCGTGAACTCCTCCTCGAAGCCGAAGTCCTCGGCCGTGTCGATGACCTTCGTCAAGCCGACCTGTTGGGTGAGGCGCACCGTCGGCACGTTCAGCGACTTCTCGAAGGCCTCGCGCAGCGTCACGCGGCCGCGGTACTGCTCGTCGTAGTTGTGCGGCTCCCACGTCTCGTCGCCGCTGACCGCGATCTTCACCGGCGAGTCGAGAAGCAGCGACGCGGTCGTGGCGCGCTTCGAGGAGATGGCGGCCAGGTAGGCGAACGTCTTGAACGCGGAGCCGGGCTGGCGGCGCATGTTCGCGGTGCGGTCGAAGGGCGAGACGTCGTAGTCGGTGCCGCCGACGAGGGCCCGGATGCCGCCCGTGCGCGGATCGACGGAGAGGA
>DATEOX010000756.1:0-4454 GCA_035273585.1 Thermoanaerobaculia bacterium | reverse complement strand
CGGCACGAGGCGCTGCGCACCACCGTCCCGTCGACCGACGGCCGCCCGCGGCAGGTCATCGCGGCGAAGGGACGCGTGGAGCTGCCGCTCCATCACGCATCGACGCGCGCCGAGGCGCTGGCCATCGGGCAGAGAGAGGCGACGAGCGCGTTCGATCTGACCAACGGGCCGCTCATGCGCACGCTCGTCGTGCGGCTCAGCGAAGAAGAGCATCTCCTCGTCTTCAACTTCCATCACATCGCCGTCGACGGCTGGTCGTTCAGCATCCTCTACCGCGAGCTCGGCGTGCTGTACGAGGCATTCCTCGACGGGCGCCCGTCGCCGCTGCCGGAATTGCCGATCCAGTACGCCGACTTCGCGCTCTGGCAGCGGGAGTGGCTGCAGGGCGACGTGCTCGAGGGGCAGCTCGACTACTGGACGGAGCGGCTGTCGGGCACGCTGCCGGTGCTGGAGATCCCGGGCGACCGTCCGCGGCCGGCCCAGCAGTCGTATCGCGGCGGCGTGGTGCGCGTGCCGGTGCCGGCGGAGCTGGTGGCGGCGGCGACGCAGCGCAGCCGCGACGAAGGCGTCACCCTCTTCATGACCTTCCTCGCCGCGTTGAAGACGCTGCTCTTCCGCTACTCCGGGCAGACGGACCTCATCGTCGGCTCCGGCATCGCAGGCCGCAACCGCGAGGAGCTCGAGCCGCTCGTCGGCTACTTCGTCAACACCCTCGCCCTGCGCACCGACCTGTCAGGCAACCCGACGTTCCGCGCGCTGCTGGCGCGCATCAAGGAGACGACCCTCGGCGCGTACGGCCATCAGGACCTGCCGGTGGAGCGGCTGATCGAGGAGCTGCACGTGGAGCGCTCGCTCGGCCATTCGCCGCTCTTCCAGGTGATGGTCTTCTTCCAGAACATGCCGCGGCAATCGCTGGCCCTTGCCGGCGTCACTTTCGAGCCGGTGCAGATGGACGAGATCAACTCCGAGACCGCGCGCACCGACCTGGCGCTGTTCGTCGAGCAGCACGGCGACCACCTGGAGATCCTCTTCGAATACAGCTCGGACATCTTCGATCCGGAGACCGTGCGCGCGTTCGGCGAGCACCTCGTCGTGCTCCTCCGCGCCGCGGTTTCTGCACCCAACACGAAAATCGGGGAGCTGCCGCTGCTGACCGATGCCGAGCGGCACACGTTGCTCGTCGAGCGCACCGCGAACGCTGCTGATGTGCCGCCGGTGACGCTTGCGCAGCTCTTCGAGGCGCAGGTCGCGCGGACGCCCGACGCAACCGCGCTCGTCTTCCCCGACCGCGCGCTCACGTATCGCGAGCTCGATGAACGAGCGAACGACTTCGCTGCCGAGCTGCAGTCGCGCGGGGCGAAGCCGGGCGAGCTGGTCGGCGTCTACACCGACCGCGGGCCGGAGATGGTCATCGCCGTCCTCGGCATCTTGAAGTCGGGCGCCGCCTACCTGCCGCTCGACCCGACCTATCCGCCCGACCGCCTCGCGTTCATGCTCAGCGACACCGGCGCGAAGCTGGTGGCCACGCAGCAGCATCTGCGCAACGAGGTGCCGTCGAAGGACGTGGAGCTGCTCTTCCTCTCCTGTCATCCTGAGCGCAGCGAAGGATCTCCCGGCACGAGGAGATCCTTCGTCGGCTCCGCGACTCAGGATGACACCGCGTACGTCATCTTCACCTCCGGCTCGACCGGCAAGCCGAAGGGCGTGCAGATCCCGCATCGCGGCGCCGTCAACTTTCTCCTGGCCATGCTCGACCAGCCGGGGCTGACGCCGGCTGACACCGTCTGCGCCATCACCACCCTCTCCTTCGACATCTCCGTGCTGGAGTTGCTCCTGCCGCTGATCATCGGCGCGAAGGCGGCGGTCAGCGACAGGGCCACGGCCACCGACGGCAAGCGCCTCGCGCGGTTCATCCGCGAGAGCGGCTCGACCGTGGCCCAGGCC
This sequence comes from Thermoanaerobaculia bacterium, assembly GCA_035273585.1. Lineage (GTDB taxonomy): Bacteria > Acidobacteriota > Thermoanaerobaculia > Gp7-AA8 > Gp7-AA8 > JAFAVZ01. Next base: position 2,510 of record DATEOX010000756.1, on the reverse strand, counting down.
ACGCCCGCCTCCTGGCGGATGCTCCTCGACGCCGGATGGGAAGGCGTCCCGGGGCTGAAGATCCTCTGCGGCGGCGAGCCGCTGCCGCGCGACTTGGCCGACCGGCTGCTGGAGCGGGTGGGCGAGCTGTGGAACGTCTACGGCCCGACCGAGACCACGGTCTGGTCGGTGCTCGACCGCGTGCTGCCGGGCGAGCCGATCACCATCGGCAAGCCGATCCGCAACATGCGCATGTACATCGCCGACGCGAACCTGCAGCTCGTTCCGGACGGCGTCCCCGGCGAGCTGCTCATCGGCGGCATCGGTCTCGGGCACGGCTACGTGAACCGCCCCGAGCTCACCGCCGACCGCTTCATCCCCGATCCGTTCAGCGGCATCCCCGGCGCGCGCCTCTACCGCAGCGGTGACGTGGCCCGCTGGCGCCGCGACGGCCGCATCGAGATCCTCGGCCGCGCCGACAACCAGGTGAAGCTGCGCGGCTTCCGCATCGAGCTGGGGGAGATCGAGGGCGCGCTGCGCGAGCACGAGGCGGTGCGACAGGCCGTCGTCCTCCTGCGCGAGGACCGGCCGGGCGACAAGCGGCTGGTGGCATACGTCGTTCCGCACGACGTCGCGCCGCAAACGTCGGCGCTCCGCGACCATCTGCGCAAGCTCCTCCCCGACTACATGATCCCCTCCGCGTTCGTGGTGCTGGAGACGCTGCCCATCTCCCCGAACGGCAAGGTCGACCGCCGCGCGCTGCCCGCGCCCGAGCTCTCCGACATCCAGCATTCTGCCGCCCCCACCGCGCCGCGCACGCCGGAGGAAGAGCAGCTCGCGGGGATCTGGGCCGACGTCCTCGGCCTGCCGATGGTCGGCATCGACGACGACTTCTTCGTTCTCGGCGGCCACTCGCTGCTGGCCGCGCAGCTCATGGCCCGGGTGGGCCGAACCTTCGGCGTCGACCTGCCGCTGCGCCGCCTCTTCGAAGCGCCGACCGTCGCCGCGTTCGCGCCGGTGCTGATCGCGGAGATGATGCAGACCCTCAACGCGCTGAGCGAGGACCAGCTCCAGGCGCTCCTCGGAGGACAGGTCTAGTGGCCGACGAGTCGCTCGCCGCGCGGCTGGCCCGCCTCACGCCGCAGGAGCGCGCCCAGCTCCTGCGCAACGCCTCCGCGCGCGCGGCGACGATCCCCCGCCGTCCGGCTGGCCAGAACGAGCTGCCGCTCTCGCCCGCCCAGCAGCGGATGTGGTTCCTCGAGCAACTGCAGCCCGGCAGCTATCACTCCTACGATTTCACCCGCCTCACCGGTCCTCTCGATGTGGCGCGCCTCGAGGCCGCCTTCCGGGAGATCATCCGCCGCCACGAGGCGCTGCGGACATCATTCGTCAGCGTCGACGGCGTGCCGCGGCAGATCGTCCACGACGAGGTGCCGTTCGCCATGGGGCAGGTCACGACCGCCGACCCGCAGACCTTCGCGGACGAGGAAGCGCTGCGCCCCTTCGATCTCACCCGCGCGCCGTTGGTGCGCGTGACGCTGATCAAACTGAAGGATGACGAGCACCTGCTGCTCCTCGTCCTGCACCACATCATCTCGGATGGCTGGTCGCTCGGCGTCATCGACCAGGAGCTGCGGACGCTGTACGCCGGCGTGCGACTTCCGGAGCTGCCGGTGCAGTTCGGCGACGTCGTGCTCTGGCAGCAGTCGCGCCTCGGCGACGGCGTGGAGTGGTGGAAGCAGGCGCTGGCCGGCGTCCCCGACGTGCTCGACCTGCCCGCCGACCACCCGCGTCCCGCGGTGCAGTCGTTCCGCGGCGCGCGCTACCTGCACACGGCGTCGCCGGCCCTCATCGCGGAGCTGAACGGGCTCGCGCAGCGGGAGCGCGTCACGCTCTTCATGATCCTCACAGCGGCGTTCGAGACGCTGCTCTATCGGCACACCGGCCAGAGCGCGTTCGCCATCGGGACGCCTGTCGCGAACCGGACGACGCCCGAAACCGAGGCGCTGGTCGGGCTGTTCATCAACACCGTCGCGCTGCGCGCGGACCTCGGCGGCGATCCGCCGTTCCGCGAGCTGCTGGGCCGCGTGCGGGAGACCGCGCTCGAGGCATTCGCCCATCAGGAAGTGCCGTTCGATCGCGTGGTCGACGCGCTCGCGCTGCCGCGCAACGCGAACCGCACGCCGCTCTACCAGACCATGATCGTCCTCGGCGCGGGGCCCGCGGGCAGCTACGCGCCGCTCGACGGCGGCGTGGAGCGGACGGCCTACAACCCGCGCTCCGCGACCGCCCGCTTCGACCTGACCCTGTCGATGGCCATCGACGAGACGGGCCTCGTCTGCCTCTTCGACTACGCCGCCGACCTCTTCGAAGAGGCCACCATCGCGAACTTTGCCCGCCGCTTCGAAATGCTCCTCCGCGGCGCCGTCGCGGACGTGATGACGCCCGTCTCGCGGCTGCCGCTGATGGACGCCGAGGAACGCCGTGTCATGCTGAGCCGCGCAGACGGCGAAGCATCCGTACCGCTTTCC